>NZ_JBHUAD010000212.1:0-6983 GCF_042789955.1 Oerskovia sp. NPDC056781 | reverse complement strand
CCGCATGCTCGGCACCGAAGCCGCTACCCCTCCGCGATCCGCTTGATCGCGGCGAGGCGGCGGTCCCACTCGGCGCCGATCGCGTCGAGCGCTCGGGCGGTCTCGGCCAGGCGGGACCCGATCGCGCGGTAGCGGACCTCGCGCCCGACGCGCACGGGCTCGACCAGCCCGGCCTCGGCGAGCACGGCCAGGTGCTTGGCGATCGCCTGCCGAGTCACGGGCAGGACGGTCGCGAGCGCGGACGCCGACAGGTCCGCACGCCCCAGCTCCCGCAGGATCTGCCACCTCGTGTCGTCGGCGAGCGCCGCGAACACGGGGGCCAGCGTCTCCGTGCTCATGCCGCGGGGCCGTCGGCGGAGCGCGTGACGTCCTCGGCGGGGTCGTTGCCCGCCGGGATCCCCGGCCCCTCGAGGAACGCGACGAGCTCGTCGAGCTCCTCGGTCCATCCCGAGCGGTTGTCGGCCATGGCACCCTCGGCGCGGTCCCCGAGGCGCTCGAACCCGGACTCGACGACGGCGAGCACGGTGCTCTCACCCTCCGGGGTCAGCGTGAACCGGACGAGTGTCGAGCTGTCGGGGCGCAGCTCGGCGCCGGCCTGGTTGGTCCAGGTGAAGGCGAAGGCCGTCGGCTCGTCGTACTCCTCGATGCGGACGGCGAACCGTCCGTGGCCGTCGAAGCCGAACGTCCCCTCGCCGCCCACGCGCAGGTCCGGCAGGTGGGCCTCCTGGCCGAACCACCCAGCGATCAGGTCGTCGCGCGTGAGGGCGGCCCACACCCTGGACGGAGGTGCGTGCACGATCAGGGTGCGGGTCACCTGGAACGCCTCGGTGTCGATCGAGGCCTGTTGGTCGGTGGTCGTCATGGTCGTTCCTCTCTCTGGTCGTACCGGGTCTCGAACAGGATCTGCAACTCTAGAGTTGCACCAGATCGATGCAGAGCGCAACCCCTCAGTTGCACAAGATGCGGCGTCGTGGACCTCGCCGCACCGCCCAGGTCACGCCCCGGCAACGGAAATCCGCTCGCCGAGCCGCCACGGGACGCGAGACGTACAGTCGGCAGATGGGCCAGTCCACACGACCCCGTCAGCAGACCTCCGCCGTCAAGGCGCTCGCGCTCCTGATGGCCTTCCTGCTCGTGTCGGCTGTGGGGGGCGTCCTCGCGGCTGGTCTCCTCCTGCCCCTCGCCGCGGGGGCGAACACCGTGACCGAGGACGTCACCAAGATGTTCGACGAGCTGCCCGACGAGCTCGTGCCCGGCCCCCTCGCCGAGCAGTCCCGCGTCTACGCCAACGACGGCACCACGCTGCTCGCGACGTTCTACCAGGAGAACCGCATCGTGGTCCCCCTGGACCAGGTCTCCCAACCCATGAAGGACGCAGTCGTCGCGATCGAGGACCACCGCTTCTACGAGCACGGGGGGATCGACCCCGAGGGGGTGACCCGCGCGGCCGTCAACAACTTCACGGGCGGCGACACCCAGGGCGGGTCCAGCCTGACCCAGCAGTACGTCAAGAACGTCCTGATCGAGCAGGCCGTGCGCGACGACGACCCGGTCGCGATGCGCGCGGCCCGCGACGACACCCTGGGACGCAAGGCCCGCGAGGCCAAGCTCGCGATCTCGCTCGAGACCGTCATGTCGAAGGAGGAGATCCTCCAGGGTTACCTCAACATCGCGCAGTTCGGCATCCGGGTCTACGGCGTCGAGACCGCCTCGCTGCACTACTTCTCCAAGCACGCCTCCGAGCTCAGCGTCGTCGAGGCCGCCACGATCGCCGGTGTCACCAACGCCCCGACCAAGTACGACCCCGTGACCAACCCGGTCGACTCCGAGAAGCGCCGCAACCGCGTGCTGAGCAAGATGCTCCAGCAGGGTTACATCACCCAGCAGCAGCACGACGAGGCCGTCGCGACCCCGCTGCCCGCGACCCTGGTGGTCCAGCCCGTCGCCGGAGGCTGCCAGACGGCCGGAGGCGCCGCCTTCTTCTGCGACTACGTCACCAAGGTCATCACCTCCGACCCGACGTTCGGGGAGACCAAGGCGGACCGCCAGGCGCTGCTCTACCGCGGCGGCCTCGACATCACGACGACGCTGGACCCGCGGATGCAGGCCGCGGCCGAGGCGACCATCACCGCGGCCGTCCCACCGGGGGACCCGAGCGGCATCGAGGACGCGATCGTCGCGCTCGAGCCCCACACCGGCAAGATCCTCTCGATGGCGCAGAACCGTCCCTACGACGTCGCGCGCGAACCCGCACCGGGCACCACGGCCGTCAACTACAACGCCGACCAGAAGCACGGCTCGTCCCAGGGCTTCTCACCCGGCTCGACGTGGAAGGTCTTCACCCTCGCGGAGTGGCTGCGGTCCGGGCGCACCCTCAACCAGACGGTCAACGCGAACAAGCGCACGTTCGTGCCGAACCGTGACTTCCACGCCTCGTGCGCCCGCCTCGACCGCATCCCCTGGTCGCCCGGCAACTCGGACGGCTCGACCGACCAGGGCGAGATCCCGGTCCTGCGCGCCACGTTCAACTCGGTCAACACCGGCTACGCCACGATGGAGTCCCAGCTCGACCTGTGCGCGGTGCGGGACATGGCGTGGAACATCGGGCTCCGCCCGTCCCGCACGGCCGAGATCACCGGCGACGCGTCCGCGATCCACGTCATGCCGACCATGACGATCGGCACGCAGAACTCCTCGCCGCTCCAGCTCGCCGCGGCCTACGCGACGTTCGCGAGCGGCGGGACCTACTGCGACCCGATCGCGATCACCCGCATCGTCGGGGCCGACGGGAGCGAGCTGCCCGTGCCGTCCGCGAACTGCAACCCGAACGCCCTCGACCCGAACATCGCGAACACCGTCACCTTCGCCCTCCAGAACGTCATGACGCAGGGCACGGGCAAGAAGTCCCAGCTCTCGCGACCGAGCGCCGGCAAGTCCGGCACGGCGAACAACAACAACCACACCTGGTTCATCGGGTACACGCCCCAGATCGTCACGGCCGTGTGGATCGGCAACGCGGAGAGCGACGTCTCGATGAGCCGCATGACGATCAACGGCAAGTACCAGCAGCGCTGGTACGGCTCGACGCTCGCAGCCCCGACGTGGCGCTCCTTCATGGAGACCGCGCTGGAGGGTTCTCCGGTCGTGGGCTTCCCGGCCCCCGACCCGAACATGGTGGGGGTCCCGCCCGCCCCCAAGGCTCCCAAGGCTCCCAAGGACGACGCCCCGGCCGCCCCGACCGACCCGGCGCCGCCGACCGACCCGGCGCCGCCGACGGACCCCGCGCCGCCCGTCGACCCGGGCGTCCCCCCGACGCCGTAGCCGCACGTCGCGGGCGCCTGCCGTACGCGCCCCGCGCTCCGCGCTCCGACGACCTTCGGACGCCGTACCTCGGACGCCGTACCTCGGACGCCGTACGCCCTCGGGTGACGTTCAGGGTTCTTTCAGGGAGATCCCCGATGCTCCGCCGACCGGGCTGCCGCCAGGATGGGCACAGCGGCTCGAAGGGGCGAGGCGTGGGCGGTCCCCCACCACGACGCTCGCCCTCGCCCGGGTCGCCGTCCGCACGCGCACCCTTCGAGAGAGAGTCCCGCCATGCCCTCCCCGTCCCCTGCCCCGGCCACCGTCCCGGCGGCCACCGCCGGCGGTACCCCGCCCTCCGCCCCCGACGCGATCGCGACCGCGCGTGGCCTGGTCAAGACCTACGGGAAGGGCCCGACGGCGGTCCACGCGCTCGCGGGCGTCGACGTCGACTTCGGCCGTGGTCGGTTCACCGCGATCATGGGCCCGTCCGGCTCGGGCAAGTCCACGCTCATGCACTGCATGGCGGGCCTCGACACCCCGACGGCCGGCACGGTCGTCGTCGACGACCTCGTCGTCTCCACGATGAACCAGCGCCAGCTCACGAAGCTGCGCCGCACCCGGCTCGGGTTCGTCTTCCAGTCGTTCAACCTCGTCCCGACCCTCACGGCCGAGGAGAACATCACTCTCCCGCTCGACATCGCGCGCAAGCCCGTGGACCGGGCGTACCTCGCGAAGGTGGTCGACGCCGTCGGGCTGACGGACCGTCTCAGGCACCGCCCGAGCGAGCTGTCCGGCGGGCAGCAGCAGCGCGTCGCGTGCGCGCGCGCCCTGGTCTCCAGGCCGTCGGTCGTGTTCGCGGACGAGCCCACGGGGAACCTGGACTCGACGTCGTCGCGCGAGGTCCTCACGTTCCTGCGGGAGTCGGTCGACGACCTGGGCCAGTCGGTCGTCATGGTCACGCACGACCCCGTCGCCGCGAGCTACGCCCACCGGGTCCTGTTCCTCGCCGACGGGCGGATCGTCGACGAGGTCCTCGACCCGACGCCGGACTCCGTCCTCGCGGTCCTGGGCTCCCTCACGCGCAAGAAGGCGGCCGCCTGATGCTGCGCGTCGCCCTGCGCAACGTCCGTGCGCACCTCGTGCGTCTCGGGATGTCCATCCTCGCGGTCGTGCTCGGCGTCTCGTTCGTCGCGGGCACGTTCTCGCTGCGCGAGATGCTGTCCGCGACGTTCGACGGGATCGTCGACAGCTCGTCGGCCGACGTCCTGGTCCGCGGCGAGGAGGAGTCCTCGGCCCTGACCCAGGCGAACGCGAGCGCGGGCGCGGTCCGCAACCCCGTCCCCGCGGACCTCACCGACACGATCCAGGAGGCCGACGGCGTCGCGCACGCCTTCGCCGACTACACCGGTCCGCTCGTGCTCGTCGGGGCGGACGGCACCCCGCCGCCCACCACGGGCGCGCCGACGTTCGGCCTCGCCTACCGGGCCGAGGACCCCGCGACCCCGCTCGTGGAGGGTGCGGCGCCGTCGGGCCCCGACGAGTTCCTGCTCGAGGCCGGCACGGCCGAGGCCAGTGGCCTGGCGGTCGGTGACACGACGACGATCGTCGTCGCCGGACAGATCACCGAGGCGACCCTGACGGGGATCGTCGACATGGGCGCCTCGATGGCCGGGGCGAGCATCGTGTTCTTCGACGAGGCCACCGCGGCGAAGGCGTTCGCTCCCGACGGCAAGGTCTCCGCCATCACGGTCCTCGCCGAGGACGGGGTGAGCGAGCAGGAGCTGCGCGACGACGTCGCGAGCGCCCTCGAGGCCGCGTCGCCGACCGAGCCCGTCGAGGTCATCACCGGTGAGGTCGCCCGCGACGAGGCCCGCGAGGACATCGCGTCGATGCTGGGCTTCATCGAGACGTTCCTGCTGGTCTTCGCCGGGATCTCGCTGTTCGTCGGCGGGTTCATCATCGCGAACACGTTCGCCATGACGGTCCGCCAGCGTCAGCGCGAGTTCGCGCTGCTCCGCGCGGTCGGGGCCTCTCCGCTCCAGGTGTTCACCTCGATCCTGGTCCAGGCCGCGATCATCGGCACGCTCGGCGGCGCGCTCGGCATCCTCGGCGGGCTGGGCCTCGTCACGGCCCTCAAGTCGCTGTTCGAGTCCATGGGCATGGACCTCGCGGGCGACATCCCCGTCACCGCGTCGATGATCGTGGTCTCGCTCGTGCTGGGCATCGTGGTCTCGGTCGCCTCGGCCGCCCTGCCGGCGCGGCGCGCGGCGCTCGTCGCCCCCGTCGAGGCCATGCGCGACGACGCCCCGGCCCAGGCCGCGTCGCTCAGGGTCCGCGGGATCGTCGGCGCGGTCGTCGCCGGGGCCGGTGCGGGTGCCGTCGTTCTCGCGGTCGTGCAGGCCGCGGCCGACGACACCGCGAGCACCGGGGGCCTCCTGGGTCTCGGCGCGGTGGGCGTGGTCGCCGGGACCCTGATCCTCGCCCCCGTCGTGGCCCGGGGCGTCCTGCGCGTCATGTCCGCACCGTTCGTCGCGTGGGCCAAGCCCCTCGGGACGCTCGCACGCGGCAACGTGACCCGCAACCCTCGACGCACCGCGAGCACCGCGGGCGCCCTCATGATCGGCATGTCCCTCGTCGGGGCGGCCTCCGTCCTGGCAGTGTCCATGCAGGCGTCGATGAAGAACCTCGTGACCGAGGAGTCCCTCGCCGACCTCGTCGTGCAGTCCGCGACCGGCACGATCCCCTCGGGCGCGGTGTCCGACATCTCCGACCTGCCGGAGGTCGGGCGGGCCGACTCCATGACGGCCGACCGATACTTCGTCGGGGCCTCCGGCGAACCCGCGGGCGAGGCGTCGCCGCTGTTCGTGCTCGGTGTCGACCCGAGCCTCTTCGGAGAGACGTGGAACACCGAGGCCGTCGAGGGCAGCCTCGACACGCTCGCCGACGGGCAGGTCTCGGTCCTCAAGGCGACCGCCGACGACGAGGGATGGGAGCTCGGCGACGAGCTCACGCTGCGCACCCAGCTGGGCACGACCGACGTCACCATCGGTTCGGTCTTCGACTCGCCCGCCCTGGGCGTGCCGGTCGTCGTGCCGGACACGGTGTTCGCCGAGCTCTCCGCGGCACCGACCGAGATGTCGACCATGCTGCTCCTCCAGGCCGCCGACGGCACGTCCCAGGCCGACCTGGACGCCGCCGTGACCGCCGCGGCGAAGCCGTACATGATCGTGTCCGTCATGGACAACGAGGAGTTCATCTCGTCCCTCGCGAGCCAGGTGAACCAGATGCTCACGATCCTCTACGCCCTGCTGGGGCTGTCGATCGTCATCGCGATCCTCGGCATCGTCAACACCCTCGCGCTGTCCGTCATCGAACGGACACGCGAGATCGGGCTCCTGCGGGCCGTCGGGCTGGGCCGGTCCCAGCTCGCCGGGACGATCGTCATCGAGTCGGTCCTCACCGCCGTCTTCGGGACGGTGCTGGGTCTCGCGGTGGGCGTCGGCCTCGCGGCCGGGATGCCGACCGTGTTCGCGAGCACGGGCTTCACCGACCTCGTGATCCCGTGGTCCGGGCTCGGCACCATGGTGGGCATCGCGGTGCTCGTCGGGGTCCTGGCCGCCGGGTGGCCCGCGCTGCGCGCGGCCAGGCTCCCCGTGCTCGACGCCGTCACGGTCGACTGA
>NZ_JBHUAD010000211.1:0-6997 GCF_042789955.1 Oerskovia sp. NPDC056781 | reverse complement strand
GGATCAGGGGCCGCAACTCACTTCTCGGCACAGCCCACAGCGCGACGGCGCCCACCCACCGGAAGGTGAGGGGCGCCGTCGGGCACTGCGATGCGTGGTCCGTGTCAGAACGGACGTGACCTCCAGGTCACGCAGGTTCTGACACCCGGGTCACGCGGGGGTCGAAGCCTTGCTCGCGAGGTCCGCCGCGACCAGCTCCGCGACCTGCACCGCGTTGAGCGCGGCACCCTTGCGGAGGTTGTCGTTCGACACGAACAGCACCAGGCCGCGTCCGCCCGGCACGCTCTGGTCGGTACGGATGCGGCCCACGAACGACGGGTCGGCACCTGCGGCCTCGAGCGGGTTCGGGACGTCAGAGAGCGCGACCCCCGGGGCGTCCGCGAGGAGCTCGCGCGCACGGTCAGGAGAGATGGCCTGGCCGAACTCGGCGTGGATCGCGAGCGAGTGACCCGTGAACACCGGGACGCGCACGCACGTGCCCGCGACCAGCAGGTCCGGGAGGCCGAGGATCTTGCGCGACTCGTTGCGGAGCTTCTTCTCCTCATCCGTCTCCTCCTCGCCGTCGTCCACGATCGAGCCCGCGAGCGGCACCACGTTGAACGCGATGTTGCGCGGGAACTTGTCCGGCGCAGGGAACGAGACCGCGCTGCCCGAGTGCACCAGGCCCGTGAGGTCCTGCTCGGCGCCCGCGACCGCCTGGTCGCGCAGCTCGGCCGCGCCGGCCAGCCCGGCACCAGAGACCGCCTGGTACGTCGCCACGATCAGGCGCTCCAGTCCGGCCTCGTCCGCGAGCGGCTTGAGGACCGGCATCGCGGCCATCGTGGTGCAGTTCGGGTTCGCGATGATCCCCTTGCGCGCCTCGTGGATCGCGTCCGGGTTGACCTCCGAGACGACCAGCGGGACGTCCGGGTCCATGCGCCACGCGGACGAGTTGTCGATCACGACGACACCCGCCGCGGCATAGCGCTCGGCCTGCGCCTTCGAGGTCGCGCCCCCCGCGGAGAAGAGCGCGATGTCGAGGCCCGACACGTCGGCCGTGGCCGCGTCCTCCACGACGACGTCCTCACCCTTCCAGGGCAGCGTGCTGCCCGCGGAGCGCGCGGAGGCGAAGTAGCGGATCTGCGCGACCGGGAAGTCGCGCTCCTCGAGCAGACGGCGCATGACGGCGCCGACCTGACCGGTCGCCCCGACGACGCCGACGACGAGGCCTGCAGAGTTCTGGTTGCTCATGGTTCTCTCCTCGCTCAACGGCCGGTGCCGGCGTAGACGACTGCTTCGCTCTCGCCGTCCAGCTCGAACGCGGTGTGGATGGCCCGCACCGCGTCGTCGAGGCTGTCGGCGCGGGTCACGACCGAGATACGGATCTCCGACGTCGAGATCATCTCGATGTTGATGCCCGCGTCGCGCAGCGCACCGAAGAGCTGCGCCGAGACACCCGGGCTCGACTTCATGCCCGCCCCGATGAGCGAGACCTTGCCGATCTGGTCGTCGTACTGGAGCGACGCGAAGCCGATCTCCTCGCGCACGGCGTCCAGGGCCGTGGTCGCGAGGGCGCCGTCGTCCATGGGCAGCGTGAACGAGATGTCCGTGAGGCCCGTGGCCGCGACCGAGACGTTCTGGACGATCATGTCGATGTTCGCGCCCGCACCGGCCACGACCTCGAAGATGCGTGCGGCCGTGCCCGGCACGTCCGGGACGCCGACGACGGTGATCTTGGCCTCGCTGCGGTCGTGCGCGACGCCGGAGATGATCGGAGCTTCCATGATGACCTCTGCCTCGTTGCCGGCCGGGGAGCCGGGAGCCTGCTGGGGGACGTTCGGCACCGAGCGCGCGTCGTTCGACACGATCGTCCCGGCCTTCGTCGAGAACGACGAACGGACGTGGATGGGCACGCCGTAGCGGCGCGCGTACTCGACGCAGCGCAGCACCAGGACCTTGGCCCCGCTCGCCGCCATGTCGAGCATCTCCTCGTAGGAGATGTGGTCGATCTTGCGGGCCGTCGGCACGATGCGCGGGTCCGCCGTGAACACGCCGTCGACGTCGGTGTAGATCTCGCACACGTCGGCGCTCAGGCCCGCCGCGAGCGCCACGGCCGTGGTGTCCGAGCCGCCGCGACCGAGCGTCGTCACGTCGTTGGTGCTCTGCGTGACGCCCTGGAACCCGGCGACGATCGCGACCGAGCCCTTCTCGACGGTCTCGCGGATGCGGTGCGGGACGACGTCGACGATGTGCGCCTTGCCGTGCACGGCGTCCGTGATCACGCCGGCCTGCTGGCCCGTGAACGACTTCGCCTTCACACCGAGGTTGTTGATCGCCATCGCCAGCAGCGACATCGAGATGCGCTCGCCTGCCGTGAGCAGGATGTCCATCTCGCGCTGGGGAGGGAGGGGCGTGACCTGCTGGGCGAGATCGATGAGCTCGTCCGTCGTGTCACCCATGGCCGAGACCACGACGACCACGTCATGTCCGGCCCGCTTGGTCTCTGCGATGCGCTTCGCCACCCGCTTGATGCTCTCCGCATCAGCTACCGACGAGCCACCGTACTTCTGCACGACAAGTGCCACTTGCTGCTCCGTTACGTCGCCGGCCTCCGTCTCTCTCAACGGCCCGCCGGGTGCTTTACGAGTCGGTCGATGATAGCCCGCGGCCCGGGGTCGTCGGGAGGGTGCTCAGGATGCGACCGGGCGGGACCGGGGGTCGATCGCTGACCTGCGGCGACGCTGGCCGACCCCGGTTGCCGAGAACGTGGTTGAGGTCGTTCCGGCCCGCTTGACGGCCTCAACCCCGTTCTCGGCGGCGGGTGGGCGACCAGACCACCCGTCTCGGCCCGGCCGGCCGGATCCCTTCGGACCGGCCCCGCCCGACACCCCCTCCTCGCGCACGGTCACTCGCCCAGGCTCGTGACGACGTCGTACCCCAGCTTGCAGATCAGAGCGCCCACCACGACCACGAACACGACCCGCACGAACCCGCTGCCCTTGGCCACGGCCATGCGCGCCCCGATGTACGCACCGAGCAGGTTCGCGGCCCCGATCGCGAGACCCAGACCCCACAGCACCGCACCGTACGGGACGAAGAAGATGAGCGCCCCGGCGTTGGTCGCGAAGTTCGCGATCTTCGCGAGCGCCGAGGCGGGCAGGAACGCGTACCCCAGGATGCTCACGAGCGAGATGACGAAGAACGTCCCCGTCCCCGGGCCCAGCAGTCCGTCGTAGAACCCGATCGCGAGCCCGATGCCCGCAGCGGCCCACCGGTGCCCGTTGCCCTCCCAGCGCAGGTTCGTCGTGTGGCCGAGCTTCGGCCTGGCGATCGTGTACGCCGCCACGGCGATCAGGACCACGAGGATGATCGGCTTGAACAGCTCGGCGGGGATCTTCGACGCGAGCGCCGCGCCGCCCACGGCCCCCACGAGCGCTGCGAGCGCCATGGGCCCGGCGGTCCGCAGGTCCGGCCCCACGCGCCGGTAGTACGTCGTCGCGCTCACGGACGTGCCCATGATGCTCGCGAGCTTGTTGGTCGCGAGGGCCTGGACCGGGCTGATCCCGGGGACGAGCAGCAGCGCGGGGAGCTGGACGAGCCCTCCCCCGCCGACCACGGCGTCGATCCAGCCGGCGGTCAGGCCCGCGAGGACCAGCAGGGCGATCGTCAGGAGGTCGAGCTCGAGCCCGCCCGACCCGGGCAGCACGATCCCGTCGGCGGTGGGAAGGGTCGCGGCGAGGTCCCAGGTCACACGGCAGTCTTGCACGACGGCCGAGAGGTCACCGGAGAGCGGCGCGGTGCACCTGACAAGGCGCGCGGGGGACCCGACGAGGCGGACCGGCGGTCAGACTGCGGGCCACGGCTGCGCGACACCCCCGAGCCCTGTCCCCGTCAGGAGTGCAGCGCGTCGTACTCCGCCTCGGCGGCGACGTCGTCCTCGACGTCGAGCCGCAGGTGCGCGAGCACGAGCTGCAGGACGCGCAGCGCGCTCGCGGCCCGCTCGCCCCACAGCGACAGGTAGGAGAACTGCCACCACCACAGGGCCTCGAGCTCCTGGCCCGAGTCGTAGTGCTGGAGCCCCTTCGCCAGGGCCTCGGCGATGCACGCGATGTCCCCGGACACGGACGCCTGACCGACGACCGCGCCCAGCACGGGGTCCTCGATCTCCGGGTAGTCGTCCAGGCCGTCGAGCAGCCGGGCCAGGCCTTCGCGCAACGGGTCGAGGTCGGTCTCGGGCCCGGCGTCGGGCTCGAAGCGCTGGTCCGGGACGACGTCCATCATGGCGCCCAGTCGCGCGCCGACGGCCAGCAGGTCCGACGTGGCGAGGAGGAGCAGCGGGATCGCGGCCTCCGGGGCCGCTCCCGAGGCGACCTCGGCGGTCGTCGTGAGGAAGGTGCGCGCCTGCGCGGACACCGAGGCCGCGACGGACCGCAGGTCCGACCCCACGGCCTCTTCGGTCTCAACCACTGACGACCCTCCGTCCCTCGAACGCCCGCCCGAGCGTCACCTCGTCGGCGTACTCCAAGTCTCCACCCACCGGCAGCCCGGACGCCAGGCGGGACACACGCAGCCCCATGGGCGAGAGCATGCGCGTGAGGTAGGTGGCCGTGGCCTCACCCTCGACGTTGGGGTCCATCGCGAGGATGACCTCCTGGACCGCGCCGTCGGCGAGCCGGGTGAGGAGCTCACGGATGCGCAGGTCGTCGGGACCGACGTTGTCGATCGGGTTGATGGCCCCGCCGAGGACGTGGTACTTGCCGCGGAACTCGCGCGTGCGCTCGATCGCGACGACGTCCTTGGGCTCCTCGACGACGCAGATCACCTCGGCGGAGCGCCGGGGGTCACGGCAGATGCGGCACTGCTCGGACTCGGCGACGTTGCCGCAGATCTCGCAGAACCGCACGCGCAGCTTGACCTCGGTGAGTGCGTCGGCGAGCCGCCGCACGTCCGCGGCGTCGGCCGCGAGGAGGTGGAACGCGATGCGTTGGGCACTCTTGGGGCCGACCCCGGGGAGTCGGCCGAGCTCGTCGATCAGGTCCTGGACCGCGCCTTCATACACGCCCCCAGCCTACGTGGCGCCGTCGACTCCGCGGTCCGCCGCGCGGGGCGTCCCGGGCCGCGCGTCAGTCGTCGGCCGCGACGATCTCCACCTCGAAGCCGTCGGCGTTCTCGAGGTAGGCCGCGTAGTGCTGCGGGCCGCCCGCGTAGGGGTGGGCGTCGGCGAACATCAGGCTCCACCCGTGCTCGGCCGCGCGCGTCACCAGGTCGTCGACCTCGGTGCGGCGCCCGCCCGAGAACGCCAGGTGGTTGAGGCCGGGACGCAGGCGGTCGTGCCTCGCGGCGCGGGCGGCCGGGCTCGCCTCGAGCACGATGTACGTCGCCCCGCGCAGCCAGCTCTGGCCCGAGGCCCACGTCTGGAAGCGGGTGTAGCCGAGCTCGTCGAGCAGCCACGCCCACGAGCTCTCCGCGGTGTCGAGGTCCTCGACCCACAGCTCGACGTGGTGGAGCTCCCCGCGCGGGCTCACGCTCAGAGCCCGGTGTCGATGGTCTCGTCGATCACGACGCCGCCCAGCAGCTGGGCGACGAGCGGTGCACCGACCAGGCCAGACGACGCGAGGTCCGGGTCGTCGTCGGACGGCGAGTCGTCGTCCATCGAGACCGTGACGCGTGCCGACGACTGCCGGGCCCTCTGCTCGGCGGCCTGCCGCTCGAGCGTCTGGCGGCGCGTCTCGCGCACGCCCGGCGCGGGCCCCGTGGGGACGGCGGGTGTCGGCGCGCTGGGTGCCGGCGGCACCGAGGCCGCCGAGGGAACGGCTGGGCGCTGCACGGCCCCGCTGCCCGACGGCGCCGCTCGCCGCACGTCCGCAGGTGGCGGCTCGTGACCCTCGTCGAGGTCGGCGGGCGGCTCGGTCACTGGCAGGCCCGCGAGCCAGGCCTCGTCGGCCGCGTTCACGACCGGGGGCTCGACGACAGACGCCGCCGCGACCTCCGGGGTGGAGGGCTGCGACGCCGGGACGGGTCGCTCCTGGAGGGCGACGCCGCCTCGCTGGTCTGTCACCGCCGCGGTCCCGCCGGAGACCTGGATGGCTCCCGCGCCCTGGGGTGCGGTCGGGGCGATCGACACCGAGCCGGCGCCGGGCACCTGACCGGTCGGGGCAGCGGCACCACCCGATGCCTCGTCCCGCAGCGGCGGTGCCGAAGGCGCCGGTGGTGTCGCTCCCGGCGCGGGCTGCGGGGAGGGGGTGGGAGCGGGACCGGCCGTGGTCCGGGCTCGGGGGGTCCCGTCGCCCTCGTCGATCTGGACGTCGATCCGGACCTGGAAGCCGAGCGTCTTGTGCACCGCTTCCTGGAGCGCGGCCGAGTTGTTGCCGTTGCGGAACGAGCCCGCCGCGCCACCGTTGCTGAAGCTGAGCACGAGCGTGCTCTCGGTGAGCTCGGCGACCTCGGCGTTGTCGCGCACGAGCATCCACGTGAGCCGCTTGATGGTGCTCAGCGTCTCGAGGACCTCGGGCCAGCGCAGGGTCAGGGCCGCGGTGTCGGTCGACGTCGCCGAGGGCCCTGCCGGGACGGCAGACCCGGCGGGTGCGGCAGGCGCTGCGGCATGCGGCGCCGCCGGTTCGACCGGCGCGACGTGCACCGGCTCGGCCGTGGGCGTGGTCCCGTGGTCGGGAACCTGGGTGACGACCGGCGAGTCCTCACCCCCGGGTGCTGCCTCGGCACGGGCCTCCGACGTGGCAGGTGCGACCTCGGCGGTGCCGACCGGCACCACGACCGGCCACTCGCCGGTCGCCCGGGCGTCCGGCGCGCCCGACGAGGCCGGAGCACGAGCCGGTGCCACCGCTTCGGTCGGCACCTCCGCAACCGGCACGTCCGCCACCGGAGCCGCCTCGGCGGGCACCGCGTCCACCGTCACCGTGGCGGGCACGGCAGAAGGAACTGGAGCCGCAGTCGGTTCGACGGCCGCGACCGGCGCGGACGAAGCAGCCGCGGCCCCCTCCCCCGCCTTGCGGGCCTGGAG
>NZ_JBHUAD010000210.1:0-7099 GCF_042789955.1 Oerskovia sp. NPDC056781 | reverse complement strand
CCCGGCCCCAAGGCCCGGCGCGCGGCGCGCTCACGTCGTGTCAGACGCCGTATTCCTTCTGGATACGGGCCCAGTTGCGCTCGAGGTCCTCGAGGCCACCGATGTTGAAGAACGCCTGCTCGGCGACGTGGTCGAACTCGCCGTCCGCGATCTTCTTGAAGGCCTCGATGGTCTCCGTCAGCGGAACCGTCGAACCGACGACACCCGTGAACTTCTCGGCCATGTACGTGTTCTGCGAGAGGAACTGCTGGATGCGGCGAGCACGCGCCACGACCGTCTTGTCCTCCTCCGACAGCTCGTCCACACCGAGGATCGCGATGATGTCCTGGAGCTCCTTGTTGCGCTGGAGGATGGACTTCACACGCGTCGCGACGTCGTAGTGCTCCTGGCCCACGTAGCGCGGGTCGAGGATGCGCGAGGACGAGGTCAGCGGGTCGATCGCCGGGTACAGACCCTTCGAGGCGATCTCGCGCGAGAGCTCCGTGGTCGCGTCCAGGTGGGCGAACGTCGTCGCAGGCGCCGGGTCGGTGTAGTCGTCGGCAGGGACGTAGATCGCCTGGAGCGACGTGATCGAGTGACCACGCGTCGAGGTGATGCGCTCCTGGAGCAGACCCATCTCGTCGGCCAGGTTCGGCTGGTAGCCCACCGCGGAGGGCATGCGCCCGAGCAGCGTGGAGACCTCGGAACCGGCCTGCGTGAAGCGGAAGATGTTGTCGATGAAGAGCAGCACGTCCTGCTTCTGGACGTCACGGAAGTACTCCGCCATGGTGAGCGCGGAGAGCGCGACGCGAAGACGCGTGCCCGGCGGCTCGTCCATCTGGCCGAAGACGAGGGCCGTCTTGTCGAAGACGCCCGCCTCCTCCATCTCGACGATCAGGTCGTTGCCCTCACGGGTGCGCTCGCCGACACCGGCGAACACCGACACACCGCCGTGGTTCTGGGCGACACGCTGGATCATCTCCTGGATGAGGACCGTCTTGCCGACGCCCGCACCACCGAAGAGGCCGATCTTCCCACCGAGCACGTACGGCGTCAGGAGGTCGATCGACTTGATGCCGGTCTCGAACATGGTGGTCTTCGACTCGAGCTGGTCGAACGCCGGGGGCTTGCGGTGGATGGGCCAGCGCTCGGTGATCTCGAGCTTCTCGCCCTCCTGGAGGTTGAGGACGTCGCCGGTCACGTTGAACACGTGGCCCTTGGTCACGTCTCCCACGGGGACGCTGATCGGCGAGCCCGTGTCGGTGACGACGGCGCCACGGACCAGGCCGTCGGTCGGCTTGAGGGCGATCGCACGGATGAGCGAGTCACCCAGGTGCTGCGCGACCTCCAGGGTCAGGCGGAAGGACTTCTCGCCCTCGCCCTGTCCGGACAGGTCGATGTCGACGGTCAGCGCGTTGTAGATCTCGGGGATCGCGTCCGACGGGAACTCGATGTCGACGACGGGGCCGATCACGCGGGCGACACGGCCCACGCCGGGTCCGCTCTGGTGCTCGACCTGGGCTTCCACGGTGGTGGCGGTCATTACTGGCCTCGCTTCGCAGGGCCGGAGACAGCTCCGGCAGGTTCGGTGCAGGTGATGGAGATCGTCAGGTTCGTCATGCGGTGCCTCACGACGCCGCGAGGGCGTCGGCACCGGAGACGATCTCGCTGATCTCCTGGGTGATGTCGGCCTGTCGTGCCTGGTTCGCAAGTCGCGTGTACATGCGGATCAGGTCCTCGGCGTTGTCCGTCGCGGTGTGCATCGCGCGCTGGCGGGCAGCCAGCTCCGACGCGGCCGCCTGCAGGAGGCAGCTGTAGATGCGGCTGCGCACGTAGCGCGGCAGCAGTGCGTCGAGGACGGCCTCGGGCGACGGCTCGAAGTCGTACAGCGGCAGGACGTCGTTCTGCCCGACCGGTGCGACCCCTTCGACGACCTCGAGGGGAAGCATCCGGACGACGCGGGGACGCTGCGTCACCATGTTCACGAACTGCGTGTACACGATGTGCAGCTCACCGACGCCGCCCTCGTCCGCGGGGGCGAGGAAGGCGTTCAGCAGCGTGTCGGCGATCTCGCCGGCGACGTCCGACGACGGCGAGTCCGAGCCACCGGTCCACGAACCGGCGAGCTCACGGTGACGGAAGGTGTAGTAGGTCACTGCGCGACGCCCGGCGGCGAAGAGCGCGACCTCCTTGCCCTCGTGCGTGAGGCGCTCCACCAGACGCTCGGTCTCGCGGATGATCGACGCCGAGTAGGCGCCGGCCATGCCACGGTCCGAGGCGACCACGAGCACCGCGACCCGGTTGGTGTCGGTGCGCTCGGACGTCAGCGGGTGCTGGGTCGTCGAGTGCGTCGCGACGGCCGAGACCGCCGTGGTGATCGCCTGGGCGTAGGGGCCCGCCTCGGACGACCGGGCGCGAGCCCGGCCGATCCTCGACGCAGCGATGAGCTCCTGCGCGCGGAACATCTTCTTGAGGGACTGCGTCGACTTGATCCGCTGCTTGTAGACGCGCTGGGATCCGGCCATGTCAGGCCTTCTTCTGCCGGACGATCTGCTCCTGCTCGACCACGACGGCCTCTTCCTCGTCCGACTCCCCACCCACGAGGGGGGTGCCGTCGGCCGTCAGGAAGCCGTTGCGGAAGTCGTCGACGCCCTGGGCCAGCGCGGCCTCGGTCTCGTCCGACAGCTTGCCGGTGTCCGCGATCGTGCTGAGCACGTCGGTGTTGCGGCGCAGGTGGTCGAGCAGCTCGCTCTCGAAGCGGCGCACGTCCTCGAGGGGCACGTCGTCGAGCTTGCCCTTGGTCCCGGCCCAGATCGAGGCGACCTGGTCCTCGACCGGGTACGGCGAGTACTGCCCCTGCTTGAGCAGCTCCATGAGGCGAGCCCCACGGGTCAGCTGGCCGCGCGACGCCGCGTCGAGGTCCGAGGCGAACATCGCGAAGGCCTCGAGCGAGCGGTACTGGGCGAGCTCGAGCTTGAGCGTGCCCGACACCTGCTTCATCGCCTTGACCTGTGCGGCGCCACCGACACGGGACACCGAGATACCGACGTCCACCGCGGGGCGCTGGTCGGCGTTGAAGAGGTCCGACTGGAGGAAGATCTGGCCGTCGGTGATCGAGATGACGTTGGTCGGGATGTACGCCGACACGTCGTTCGCCTTGGTCTCGATGACCGGCAGACCCGTCATCGAGCCCGCGCCCAGCTCGTCCGAGAGCTTGGCACAACGCTCGAGCAGACGGGAGTGCAGGTAGAAGACGTCACCGGGGTACGCCTCGCGGCCCGGCGGGCGACGGAGCAGCAGCGACACGGCACGGTAGGCCTCGGCCTGCTTCGACAGGTCGTCGAAGACGATGAGGACGTGCTTGCCGCCGTACATCCAGTGCTGGCCGATGGCGGAGCCGGTGTAGGGGGCGAGGTACTTGAAGCCCGCCGGGTCCGACGCGGGGGCCGCGACGATCGTCGTGTACTCGAGGGCACCGGCCTCTTCCAGCGCGCCGCGGACGGCGGCGATGGTCGAGCCCTTCTGGCCGATCGCGACGTAGATGCAGCGCACCTGCTTCGAGGGGTCGCCGGTCTCCCAGTTCGCCTTCTGGTTGATGATCGTGTCGGTCGCGATCGCCGTCTTGCCGGTCTGGCGGTCACCGATGATCAGCTGACGCTGACCACGGCCGACCGGGATCATCGAGTCGATCGCCTTGAGGCCGGTCTGCAGCGGCTCGTGGACCGACTTGCGGTCCATGACGCCGGGGGCCTGCAGCTCGAGGGCGCGGCGACCCTCGGTCTCGATCTCGCCGAGGCCGTCGATCGGCTGACCCAGCGGGTCGACGACGCGACCCAGGTAGCCGTCACCGACGGGGACCGAGAGGACCTCTCCGGTCCGGCGGACCTCCTGGCCCTCCTCGATACCGGTGAACTCGCCCAGGACGACGACACCGATCTGGCGAACGTCCAAGTTCAGGGCAAGGCCGAGGGTGCCGTCCTCGAAGCGCAGCAGCTCGTTGGCCATTGCGCCCGGAAGGCCTTCCACCTGGGCGATGCCGTCAGCGGCGAGGGTGACGCGACCGACTTCCTCGGTCACCGCGCCCCCGGGCTCGTAGGACTTCACGAAGCTGTCCAGCGCGGCCCGAATCTCGTCGGGCCGGATCGTCAGCTCAGCCATTGCTCTTCTCCTGTCGTGGCCACCCCGCGGTGTGCGGGAGCGGTCGAACGTTCTTGTCAGTTCGCCGGCTCGGGAGCCGGCGGGGTGTCGACGACACCGGGGGCCGCGAGGACCTCAGTGTTCGGGCGAACAGGTCAGCTGACCAGTCGTCTGCGTGCGTCGACCAGGCGCGAGAGGACCGTCGAGTCGACGACGTCCGCCCCGACCTGGATGCGCATGCCGCCGAGGACCTCGGGGTCCACGGTGACGTTCAGCTGGACTGCCCGGCCGTACGCGCGCTCGAGGAGCGCGGACAGACGGTCCTGCTGTGCCTGGCTGAGTACCGTGCCCGACGTCACCGAGGCGACGAGGCGACGGCGACGACGTGCGGCGACGTCCCCGAGCCACACGAGGGTGGCCACGAAACGACGACCACGAGGTGCCACGGTCGCCCGCTCCGCGAGGAACTGGGTGACCGGGTCGACCTTGCCGGCGAGCAGCGCGTCGACGAACGCCTTGCGACGAGCGGGGTCGGTCGAGGTCTCCGTCAGCACGCGACGGGCCTCGCGCCCTCCGACGAGCGACCGCGTGATGCGGAACAGCTCGTCCTCGACACGCTCGAGCGCACCGCGGGCCTCGGCCGAGGCCAGGACCGCGTCGACGCCGAGGTGCTCGACGGCGTCGGCGATGTCCCCGTCGTGGGCCCAACGGTCCCGGGCGAGCCCGGAGACCAGGTCGACCACACGACCGTCGAAGCCCTCACGCAGCAGGTCGGCCGCGAGGGCCGCCTTGTCCTCGCCGGACCGCGACGGGTCGGCGAGTGCACGGCGCAACGGCACGGAGCCGTCGAGCGCCGCGGCCACGGTGAGGAGCTCCTCGCCCAGGGCGAAGGCACCCTCGCCCGCGGCACGCAGCACCGGCTCGAAGCGGTCCTGGGCCTGCGCGAGGGAGGCTCCGCTCGTCCCGCGCATCAGCCCTCCTTGCCGTTGGCCGCCGCGCTGGCAGCCCCGGCTCCCGCTGCCTCGAGCTCGTCGAGGAAGCGGTCCACGACACGCGACTGACGTGCGGAGTCCTCGAGGGACTCGCCGACGATCTTCGAGGCGAGCTGGGTCGCGAGCGTCCCGACGTCGTTGCGCAGCGAGACCGACGCCTGCTGGCGCTCGGCCTCGATCTGGCGGTGTGCCGTCTCGACGATGCGAGCGGCCTCCTCGCCGGCCTTGACCTTCTGGTCGGCGACGATGGCCGTTCCCTCGGCGCGAGCGTCCTCACGGATCTTCGCGGCCTCGGTGCGTGCCTCCTGCAGCTGCTGGTGGTACTCCGCGAGTGCCGCAGCGGCCTCGGCCTGAGCGGACTCGGCCTTCGCCAGGCCACCCTCGATCTTGGCCGTGCGCTCGTCGAGCACCGCCTGGAACTTGGGGAGGACCATCTTGTAGAAGACGAACGCGATGATCACCAGGACGATCGCAGACCAGAAGAGGTCGTAGAACGGCGGGAGGAACAGCTTGATGGGGTCGACCTCGCCAGACTCTGCGGCGAGGACCGCCTGGGGGCCGATGGTCGACATCAGAAGATGAAGCCAGCGACGAAGCCGAGCAGCGCGAGGATCTCGACGAAGGCAAGACCGATGAACATGGTGCCGCGGAGCTGGCCGGCGACCTCGGGCTGGCGGGCCATGCCCTCGACCGTCTTGCCGATCAGGATGCCGAGGCCGATGCCCGGGCCGATCGCGGCGATGCCGTAGCCGATGGTGTTGATGCTGCCTTCGACAGCGGCGAGGGTGGTGACGTCCACGGTGTTTCCTTCCGTTGGGCGCCCGGTCGTGCGAACGGGCGTCAGGTGCGATGCGTCAGGTGGAGCTCAGGGTCGGTTCCGGGACCGAGGGCCCGGGACCAGGTCTGTCGTGCGGGTCAGTGCTCTTCCTCGATCGACATGTTGATGTAGACCGTGGCGAGGAGCGCGAAGATGTACGCCTGCAGGCCCGCGACGAACACCTCGAAGAGCGTGATCGCGATGCCGCCCGCGAGGGTCAGCGCGCTGATCGCCTTGAGGGCCGGCGCTGCCTCGAGGAGCAGGAAGTTCGTGGCGGCGAAGCACAGGACCAGCATGATGTGGCCTGCGACCATGTTCGCCGTGAGTCGGATGACCAGCGAGGCCGGGCGGATGATCAGGAGCTGGAGCAGCTCGATCGGCGCCAGGATGAAGTAGATCGGGAACGGCACGCCGGGGGGGAACAGGTTCGCCCTGATGTAGCCCCACAGGCCGTGCTGCCTGATGCCCGCGGCCCAGTAGGCCACGAAGACCCACAGCGCCAGGAGGATCGCCACGCCGGCGACCGAGGTGCCCGCCAGGTTGAGCCCCGGCACCACGCCCGTCAGGTTGAAGGCGAGGATCGTCACGAAGATCGTCGTGATCATGGGCACGTAGCGGCGAGCCCGCTCGGTCCCCATGATCTCCTCGACGATGTTCACGCGAGCGAAGTCGAGGACCATCTCGACGCCGTTCTGGAACCGTCCGGGCACGAGCTTGGCGCGCCGGGCCGCGATCACGAAGATCGTCAGGATCACGATCGTGGCGATCACGCGGATGAGCTGCAGCCGGTTGAACTCGAACGGCGTGCCGGCGAAGAAGATGGCGTCGGGGAAGAACTCACCGATCGTCGGCGCGTGGAAGCCGCCTTCGCCTTCTGCTGCGGCAACGAAGGGAGAGGGGGTCGCGAGCGTGAACAGGGTGGACTCCCGGTGTTCGTCGGTTTGCCGGGGCCGTGCGCTCGATGGGCACGCCGTCGGACCAGGCCTTCATGGATTCGCCGATAGCCTAACGCATGTTGAGCCCTCCTCAGAGCACGGGTCCGAACGGGCCGAGGGCCCGGCAGACACCGTGCCCCCGGTGTGCCCCCGCGTGCCGCCGACCCCTCGCGAGTCGACGTACGACACGGCCCGGCGGCCACGTGCCCCCCACCCCACCGGGGGGGGGGGGGACGCGG
>NZ_JBHUAD010000209.1:0-7175 GCF_042789955.1 Oerskovia sp. NPDC056781 | reverse complement strand
CCCGGGAGCGTTCGTCGCTCCCGGGCCCGGCCCGTCTCGTGCTGCGGTGTCCAGCCGACCGTCAGCCGGCCGCGGGTGTCTGCGGCGCCTGCTCGGGCAGGCCCGGGAACGCGCTCACCGCGGCGCCCCAGCCGATCGCGGCGAGGTTCGCCTCGATCAGCAGGTCGACGAGAGGCAGACGCGTCCCGGTTCCTGCCTCGCCCGTGAGCGCGGCGTACGACTGTGCGAGCGAGGTCTCGAGCTGCGCGGCGAGCTCCGGCGTCTGGACGTCGGACGGGATCGTGTACGCGACCCGGCGGGGGTCCTGCGGCCCACCCGCCGTCCCCGCGGCCTGGGCCCACGCCTCGGCCCGCGCGCGGTGCAGCAGGGCGCGTCCGAGCGCGGCGTCGCGCAGCTCGCCGTCGGCGAGCGCCGCACGGACCTCGTAGGCGTACCCCGCGGCGTCCTCGGCCTCGACGATCGTGGACAGGTCGGTCGCGCTCAGGCCCGACGGCGCGGCCTCGGGGACGAGCAGCCCCGTGGGGGTGGGGAGCGAGTCGGGCAGGGAGGTGCCCGTCGTCGCGGCCACCTGGCGCGCCGAAGCGTCCTGGGACGCCGCGATCGACGTGACGAGGCGCGCGAACGGCCCGTCCTCGGTCTCGTCGGTCACCCCGCGGAGCGCGACGGCGGACGTCGCGAGCGCCTCGACGACCTCCGCGGGAGTCGCGGTCGCCGGAGCCGTCGGCCGGTCGGTCACGTCGGTCGTGGGCTCGTCGGCGGCAGCGTCGGGCTCGGGGAGCCCCGAGTCGTAGACGCCTCCCAGCTGTGTCACGTGCTCGTCGGCCTGGGTGCTCGTGCTCGCCAGGGCGTCGAGGGCCGCCTGGTCCATGCCCGACGGCGTCGCGGCCGCCGCGTCGGCGAGGTCGCCCACGAGCAGCGCGCCCTCGACGGCGACGCGGCGGAGTGTCTCCTGGGCGTCCGGGACGGGCTCGGTCGGGGGCGGGTTCTCGAGCCGCAGGCCGCATCCGGCGACCACGAGCAGCGCGAGCGACGTGACGATCGCCACCACGCCACGGCGCACGACGGGGCGCCCCGGGGCGTTCGGCCGTGGAAAACGTGACGAAGCGGACGCTGAGGCGGTGTCCGGGTGGTTCGGACGGTGCGGGTGCGGAGCAGGTTCGGCAGTCATCGAGGGTGATGATGTCACGTTCGGCGTGGGTGAGTCGTTAGGCTGATCCCGTACAACAACACACCGGTCGAATCCTTGCCCGGTGGGCAGTGGGAGCCGACGGGAGACCGAGAGATGAACAAGGCGAAGCAGGCCGGGGCGGACAGGGTCCGCCGGGTCGTGGAACCGGTCGTACAGGACGCGGACCTGTACCTGGAGGACGTGACCGTCACCCTGGCCGGAAGCCGCTCGGTCGTCCGCATCACGCTGGACCTCCCCGAGGACGCCCTGGGCAACCTCGGCCTGGACCGTGTCGCCGAGGTCTCGCGCGACATCAACGCCGTGCTCGACACGTCGAACGCCTTTCCCGGCGCCTACACGCTCGAGATCTCGACCCCCGGAACCTCTCGCCCGCTGACCGAGCTGCGCCACTTCAAGCGCGCCCGTGGACGCGTCGTGCGGCTCGCGCTGCAGGACGGCGGGACCGTCGAGGGACGTCTTGCGGACGTCGAGGACGGGAACCTGCTGCTCACCGACGCCCCCGTGGAGTCCGTCGCGCTCGCCGACGTGGTCCGTGGGGCGATCCAGGTCGAGCTCAAGCGCGCCCTCGAGGTGGACCTCGGCCCGGAGATGGCTGTTGACGCGAATCCCGGGGCCGACGCCCCGAACGACGAGGAGGTCTGATCGATGGACATCGACATGAGCGCGCTGCGCCTGCTGGAGCGCGAGAAGGACATCAGCCTCGACATCCTGGTGGCGGCGATCGAGCAGGCGCTGCTCTCCGCCTACCACCGGACCCCGGACGCCTATGCGCGGGCACGGGTCGAGCTCGAGCGCCGCACGGGCCACGTCACGGTCTGGGCCCGCGAGGAGCTCCCGGCCGAGGAGGACGAGGAGCCCGAGCTCGACGAGGACGGCCAGCCGGTCCGGCGCTACAAGGCCCCGGTGTTCGGGCCCGAGTTCGACCACACGCCCAAGGACTTCGGTCGTATCGCGACCGCGACCGCCCGCCAGGTGATCGTGCAGCGCCTGCGTGACGCCGAGGACGACCAGATCCTCGGCACGTTCCGCGGCAAGGAGGGTGAGGTCCTGGCGGGCGTCATCCAGCAGGGCAACGATCCACGCATGGTCCTCGTGGACGTGGGCGGCACCGAGGCGCTCCTGCCGCCGCACGAGCAGGTGCCGACCGAGGACTACGTCCACGGCGAGCGCCTGCGCGCCTACGTCCTGGACGTGGCGCGCGGCATGAAGGGCCCTCAGATCACGCTCAGCCGGACCCACCCCAACCTCGTGCGCAAGCTCTTCGAGCTCGAGGTCCCGGAGGTCGCGGACGGCTCGGTCGAGATCATGGCGATCGCCCGCGAGGCCGGCCACCGGTCCAAGGTCGCGGTCCGCTCGCGCGTCGCGGGGCTCAACGCCAAGGGCGCCTGCATCGGCCCCATGGGTGCACGCGTCCGCGCCGTCATGGCCGAGCTCCACGGCGAGAAGATCGACATCGTCGACTTCAGCGACGACCCGGCCGCGTTCGTGGCCAGCGCGCTGTCGCCCGCGCGTGTGACGTCAGTCACCGTCGTGGACGCCGAGGCTCGCGCCGCCCGCGTCGTCGTGCCGGACTTCCAGCTCTCCCTCGCGATCGGCAAGGAAGGGCAGAACGCCCGGCTCGCCGCGAAGCTCACCGGCTGGCGCATCGACATCCGTTCGGACGAGGTCGACCACGCCGGAGCGACGAGCGCTCGTGCCGCGGAGGCCTCGGGCGAGGGGGAGGAGTCGGGCACCGGTGACGGAAACGGGTAACACCAGGTGAGCGGGCGCGCTAGACTGTCCTTGACTGGGCCACGGGTCCGGACACCGTCACACGACCCTTCAGGCGCTCACGCGCCCGTTCGAACGTGCGTCGGCTGCCGGGAACGTGACCTGCGGTCTGTTCTTCTCCGCCTCGTGGTGGACCAGCCCGACGTCCCGGAGCCTCGGCTCCTCGTCGACGTCAGCCGGTCGCTCCCGGGGCGCGGCGCCTGGCTCCACGATGCTCGGCGTTGCCTCGAGCTGGCCGAGCGTCGACGAGCCTTCCCCCGGGCCCTGCGTCTCGCAGGTCCCGTGGACCTCGCCGAAGCCCGAGCCCATCTCGACAGGGAAGGCTGACCCGTCGTCAGTCATCGCCAGTCATCGTCAGTCGGCGGTCCCGGTCGGCGGCGCACCACGCGTCGCGACGGCCGAACCGCGCCAGTACCGCACGAACACCGCACGAATCGTCGACAAGGAAGCGGGTTAGAAGCCGATGGGCACCCGATGAGTACCCAGCGATGAGCACCCAGCACTAAAGACGGTCCTCCCTGTTTCGGGTGGGCCGAGACAGGAGAGTTGTGGCAAAGGTCCGCGTCTACGAGCTCGCTAAGGAGCTCGGGGTGGAGAGCAAGACCATCATGACCAAGCTGACGGAACTCGGTGAGTTCGTCCGCTCGGCATCCTCGACCATCGAACCGCCGGTCGTCCGCAAGCTGCGCGACACTTTCCCGGCCGGTGGCACGGAGAGCGCAAGCGCTCCCGCCAAGCCCGCGCCGGCACGTCCGGCAGCCCCCAAGCCCGTGCCCGCAGCAGAGGCCGCCCCGGCGCCCGCTGCTCCGGCCCCGGCCGCCCCCGCAGCCCCGGCGCCCGCCGCACCCAAGGCTCCCGCACCGGCCCCCGCCAAGGAGGCCGCGGCGAGCCCCGCGTTCGTCGAGCCCGCCGCCGAGGCCAAGAAGCCCGCAGCACCGGCGCCCGCACCGGCTGCCGAGCGCAAGCCGTCGGCATCGCCCAAGCCGGCCGGTGGCGGCAACGCCCCCGCGCCCGGCCCGCGTCCCGCAGCAGCCCGCCCCGGTGGGTCCGCTGGTGGCGCACGTCCTGGCGCCCCGCGCCCGGGCAACAACCCGTTCGCCTCGAGCCAGGGCATGCCGCGTTCCGGCTCCCCGCGCCCGGGCAACAACCCGTTCGCCTCGAGCCAGGGCATGCCCCGGCCCGGTGCGCGTCCGGAGCGCGCCGCGGACCCCGCGGCCAACGCGAACCCCGCAGCAGGCAGCACGGAGCGTTCCGGCGGACCCCGTCCCGGTGGTCCTCGTCCCGCCCCGCGTCCTGGTGCGCCTCGCCCCAACCCGGGCATGATGCCGGGTCGTACCTCGATCGGTCGCCCCGGTGACCGTCCTGCTCCCGGCGGTCGTCCGGGCGGTGGCGGCGGTGCAGGTGGCGGTCGCGGCGGCTTCGCCGGTCGTCCCGGCGGCGCCGGTGGCGGGCCCGGCGGCGGTGGCGCTCCCGGTGGTGGCGGCGGCTTCGCCGGTCGCCCCGGTGGTGGCGGTCGTGGTGGTGCCGGTCGCGGCAGCACGCAGGGTGCGTTCGGTCGTGCCGGAGGGCGCCCCGTCCGTGGGCGCAAGTCGAAGCGGGCGAAGCGCCAGGAGTTCGAGCAGATGCAGGCCCCCTCGCTGGGTGGCGTGCAGGTTCCCCGTGGGAACGGCTCGACCGTGGTGCGCCTGCGTCACGGCTCCTCGCTCAACGACTTCGCCGACAAGATCGACGCGAACCCCGCGAGCCTCGTGACGGTGCTGTTCCACCTCGGTGAGATGGCGACCGCCACGCAGTCCCTCGACGAGGACACGTTCGGTTCGCTCGCGGCAGAGCTCGGCTACGTCATCGAGATGGTCTCTGCGGAGGAGGAGGACCGCGAGCTCCTCGGTGCCTTCGACATCGACCTCGATGCCGAGCTCGAGGGCGAGGGCGACGACGAGCTCCAGGCTCGTCCGCCCGTCGTCACGGTCATGGGCCACGTCGACCACGGTAAGACGCGACTGCTCGACGCGATCCGTCAGACCGACGTCATCTCGGGCGAGGCCGGCGGCATCACCCAGCACATCGGTGCCTACCAGGTCCGTCACGAGCACGAGGGCGTCGAGCGTCCCATCACGTTCATCGACACCCCGGGTCACGAGGCGTTCACCGCCATGCGTGCCCGTGGTGCCCAGGTCACCGACATCGCGATCCTCGTGGTCGCGGCCGACGACGGCGTCATGCCCCAGACGGTCGAGGCGCTGAACCACGCGCAGTCGGCCGGCGTGCCGATCGTCGTCGCGGTGAACAAGGTGGACAAGGAGTCGGCGAACCCGGCCAAGATCCGCCAGCAGCTCACCGAGTACAACCTGGTGGCCGAGGAGTACGGCGGCGACACCATGTTCGTCGACGTGTCCGCGAAGCAGAACATGGGCATCGACGCGCTGCTCGAGGCCGTCCTCCTCACGGCGGACGCCTCGCTCGACCTGCGCGCCAACCCGGACAAGGACGCACGAGGCGTCGCCATCGAGGCAAACCTCGACAAGGGCCGCGGCGCCGTCGCGACCGTCCTGGTCCAGTCCGGCACGCTGCACGTCGGGGACGCGATCGTCGCGGGCACCGCCCACGGCCGCGTCCGTGCGATGTTCGACGAGCACGGGAACAACGTCACCGAGGCAGGCCCCGCCCGCCCCGTCATGGTGCTCGGGCTCGCGTCCGTGCCCAGCGCCGGTGACACGTTCCTCGTGGCACCCGACGAGCGCACCGCTCGTCAGATCGCCGAGAAGCGCGAGGCCGCCGAGCGTGCAGCCCTCCTGGCCAAGCGCCGCAAGCGCGTCAGCCTCGAGGACTTCGCCCAGGCGCTCGAGCAGGGCAAGGTCGAGACCCTCAACCTGGTCCTCAAGGGCGACGTGTCGGGTGCCGTCGAGGCGCTCGAGGACGCGCTGCTGCAGATCGACGTCGGCGACGAGGTCCAGCTGCGCATCATCCACCGCGGCGTCGGTGCGATCACCCAGAACGACGTCAACCTGGCGACCGTGGACAACGCGATCATCATCGGGTTCAACGTCAAGTACGGCGAGCGCGTGGAGGCTCTGGCGGAGCGCGAGGGCGTCGACGTCCGCTTCTACTCGATCATCTACCAGGCGATCGACGACGTCGAGGCTGCGCTCAAGGGCATGCTCAAGCCCGAGTACGAAGAGGCACAGCTCGGCACCGCCGAGATCCGCGAGGTCTTCCGTTCCTCCAAGTTCGGGAACATCGCCGGTTCGATCGTCCGCTCGGGCGAGATCCGAAGGAACTCCAAGGCCCGTGTCCTGCGTGGGGGAGCCGTCGTCGGCGACAACCTCACGGTCGAGTCGCTCAAGCGGTTCAAGGACGACGCCACGGAGGTCCGCGAGGGCTTCGAGTGCGGTATCGGCCTCGGGTCGTTCAACGACCTGCAGATCGGCGACACGATCGAGACGTTCGAGATGCGGGAGAAGCCGCGTAGCTGACGTACCTCTCCGCTGACGCCTACCCGTGAGGTGTGGCGGGTCTACCGCGGGCCTGACGGCTCGTGCCAGACCCACCACGACCCGCCACACCCCACGGTCCGGCGTCGGCGGAGCTTTTCGTTCACGCACGTCGCCTGACGGGGCCCACCGTGGGCTGCAACCCCGGGGGCTCACCCTGATGAAAGGACTGGACCATGGTCGACAAGCCCAGGGCTCGGAAGCTCGCTGACCGCATCAAGGTCATCGTGGCGCAGATGCTCGACACCCGGATCAAGGACCCCCGTCTCGGGTTCGTGACCATCACCGACGTGCGCGTGACCGGTGACCTGCAGAACGCCTCGGTGTTCTACACGGTCTACGGCAACGACGAGGAGCGGGCAGGGACCGCCGCGGCGCTCGAGAGCGCCAAGGGGATCATCCGCTCCGAGGTCGGCAAGCAGACCGGCATCCGGCTCACGCCGACGCTCGAGTTCCACCTCGACTCGGTGCCGGACACTGCGGCCCACCTCGACGTCGCCCTCCACGAGGCGGCACGTCGCGACGCCGAGCTCGCCGCGCTGCGCGAGAAGGCCACGTACGCCGGCGACGCCGACCCGTACAAGAAGCCTGCCGACGACGCGGCCGAGGCCGACGGGTCCGCGGACTCCGACGAGGTCGCGCCCGCCTGACGGCGAGCGCTCGCACCCCCCGAGCGATCGGGTGGGTGCTGCACCGCGAGCACACGGAACGGCCGGTCCCTCAGG
>NZ_JBHUAD010000208.1:0-7210 GCF_042789955.1 Oerskovia sp. NPDC056781 | reverse complement strand
GCCCCCACCCTGACCACCCGAACTGCACGCTCGACGCCACCACGTGTCGACATCCGCCGCGTCGACGGCGTGAGCCAGCGCCCCAGCCCAGTCTCACCTGCTCAGGGCACGGCCCGGACCGCCTGCTCCACCGACCACGACTTTCCCGCACTCGACCACGACCTTCAGGTCGTCAACCGCGCCACAACGACCTCGACGCCGTTCTCGACACCCACCGCCCCGCCGAAGGATCAGCCCTGCACCGGGTTGCCCGTCCCCTCCCGGAAACCCTCGGCGAATCCCTCGCGGTACCCGTCGGCGTACCCGCCCTCGTGGGCGACCCGTTCGATCGCCGCCCGACCGGCCACCTGCCCCGCGGTCACTCCCCGCGCGTACGCCTCCGCGGATCCTTCCCGGAACATGTCGGTCTCCGAGGCCCGCACGAGCACCCGCGCCCCTGGACCGTCCTCGTCGGTCACGAACCGTCCGAGGCCGCGCACCACGGCCACGGGTCGTCCCGAGGCCTTGCCGCGCACGAGCTCGGACGCCGCCGCGATCTGGTCCGCCACGGCCGTCACGGTCACGGACAGCTCTCGCCCGTGGGAGTCGACGCCGCCGCGCAGGTCGTCGAGCGCGACCACCCCGGCGACGCCGATCGCGAGGTCCGTGAGTCCTTCGCGCCACGCCCGCCCGGCGGTGTCGGACACGACGACCCCGGCGCGCACCCCGAAACGTTCCGCGAGCGCCGCCCGCAGCGCGCGCGCCGAGGCGTCGGGGTCGAGGGGCAGCAGCAGCACGGTGCCCTCGGGGGTGTTCGAGGCGTCGACGCCCGCGGCGGCCATGACGAGCCCGAGCCGGTTCTCGACGATGCGCAGCACGCCCCCGGGGTACGGACGCGTCGCGACGACGCGCACGGTCTCGTCGGTGATGGCCTGCTCGCGGTCGGCCGCCGCGACGACGCGCCCCTCTGCCTTGGACACGACCTTGCTCGTCACGACCACGACGTCCCCGTCGCGCAGCCCGCCCTCACGGTCGAGCGCGTCCCCGACGATGCGCGCGAGGTCGTCCCCGGGCGAGACCTCGCCGATGCCCGACGGCGCCACGACCGTGAAGCGGGTCTCGTCACCCTCGGCGTGGCGCGCCCCGGGCGACGCCGCCGCACCGGGCAGGGCGGCGTCGTCGGGCCGGGCGGTGGGCATGTCCGTCACCGGACGAGCTTCGGCAGGACGTCGCGCGAGAACGTGTCGATCCACTCGCGCTGGTTGCGGCCCACGTTGTGCAGGTAGATGCGGTCGAAGCCGAGGTCGACGAACTTCTGGATGTAGGCGCGGTGCACGTCGGGGTCGGACGAGATGACGAGCCGTCCCTCGAAGTCCTCGGGGCGCACGAGCTTGGCCATCTGCTCGAAGTCGAACGGCGAGCGGATGTCGGCCTTGGGGAACTTCATGCCGCCGTTGGGCCACTCCGTCATGGCGTTCGTGAGCGCCTGCTCGTCGGTCTCGGCCCATGACATGTGGAGCTGGAGGACCTTGGGCATCGTCTGGGGGTCGCGACCGGACTCGCGGACGCCGTCGTCGAACTTGCCGAACAGCATCGAGATCTTCTCGAGCGGAGCGCCGACGGTGATGAGGCCGTCGGCGTGCTTGCCCGCGCGCTTCGCGGTGACCGGTCCGGCCGTGGCGACGAGGATCTCGGGGGCGACCTCGGGCATGGTCCACAGCCGCGTGGACTCGTGCTTGTAGAACTGCCCAGAGTGCTTGGTGTCCTTGCCCGCGAGCGACGCGGCGAAGAGCTTCTTGATGATGTCGATGGCCTCGAACATGCGGTTGATGCGCTCGGGAGCCTCCGGCCAGTACTGCGCCGTGACGTGCTCGTTGAGGGCCTCGCCCGAGCCCAGGCCGAGCCAGTGACGTCCCGGGTACATCGCGGCGAGCGTCGCCGAGGCCTGCGCGACCATCGCGGGGTGCCAGCGGAACGTGGGCGCCGTGACACCGGGTCCCAGGTCGCCGCGCGTGCGCTCGCCGAGGGCGGACAGGACGTTCCACACGAACGCCGAGTGCCCCTGTGCGGGGACCCAGGGCTGGAAGTGGTCCGCGGCCATGACGCCCGAGAACCCCTTGCTCTCGGCGTACTCGGAGAGGGCGATGACCTCGGTCGGGTGGAACTGCTCGAGCATGGCGGCGTAGCCGATCGTCAAGTCCATGGACCGACCTTAGTACGGGTGCCCCTCGCGATCGCCCGGTATCGGGTACCTGCTCGTGGGCGGGTGCCCGGCCCGAGGGCCGGGCAGCCGCCCATGCGCTCAGCGGGGGCGGGTCACGTGAACAGCGGGGTCAGCGCCGCGTACTCCTCGACCGAGCCGTCGCGCAGGCAGACCTCGATGATCTGGCGTCCCAGCGGGTCCAGGTCGTCGGTGAGGAACTGCTGGAGCTCGCTCTTGAAGAAGTCGGTGATGATCTTCGCGCCCGCGTCGTACGCCTCGACGCCCACCTGCGACTGCATCTCGGGCTTGAGGAAGGTCGGCCGGACGAGCTGTCCGTCGATCTTCATCTCCTGGAGCGTGTAGCCGAACAGGGGGCAGCGCGAGGGGGTCAGCTCTTCGGCCCGCAGCTTGCCGCCGCCGCGACGGGCGAGGTACTCGCGGGTGAGCCACTCGGCCGCGAAGTCGACCTTGTAGGCGCCGATGTGCTGGTTGGGCGTGAGCACGTAGCGCGTGCGGTCCATGTCGACGAGCTGGCGCAGCAGCAGGTTCGCCGCCGCGACCTTGGTGCCGGTCGAGAAGGGCCAGTACGACCCGACGCCCTCGGCGACCATGCCGCCGTGGGCCAGCTTGTCGGTCGCGGTCTTGGACTCGCCGATCGACGGGTTCTTGTCCCCGCGCGGGGCGATGAGCCGCCAGATCCACGCGAGCGACGGCGGCACGATGTGCATCATGCCCATGATCCCGTAGGTCGGGTTGTCGCGGGTGCAGGCCGGCATCCGGGCGCCGAAGGTCCGCACGTCGACCTCCTCCGCACCCGTGACGTCGGTCAGGAGGTGACGGGGCACGACCACGCGCGGGTTGGGGCAGCGCTTGCCGGTCGAGTCGAGCGTGTGCTCCCAGGGCAGCACGGTCGCGTCGGGCACGCCGTCGATGTTGAAGAAGACGAGCGGCTGGTCGGGGTGGATGCAGGCCCGTTCGAGGTGCGCGTCCTGGCCGTAGCCCGTGAGGTTGTCGACGCGGACGAACCACCCGTCCTCGGCGTCGGCGACGACGAGGCGCCCGTCGCCGGTCTGCAGGTCGACGTGGCACAGGGTCATGTCGTCGGTCACCGGGTCCAGCGCGCTCGTCTCGCCCAGGTTGATGACGTAGGGCTCGTCGGTCACGACGTTGGTGCCGAGCAGGATGCGCCCGTCCTCCTGGCGACGGATCTCCTGGCACATCTCGGACTTGCCACCGCCCGACGCTCCCTCGTGCATGATCACGGTCTCGTTCTCGTACGGGGTCGTGACGCGGACCGAGGACGCGTGCGCGGTGACCCACCCCTCCTGCTCCCCGACGTCGAGCAGGACGGAGAAGACGCCCTTCTTGGCGCTGGGACCCGGGTAGAGGTTGTACGCGAAGACCTCGTGCAGCGTCTCGGAGCGGTCGTGGACCACGACCTGGCGGCCGTCGAAGTGCGTGTGGCGGAAGGGCGGCGCGACGTACAGGATCGAGCGCGGCTCGAACGGACCGATCTCCTCGAACGTGACCCAGCCCTGCAGGTCCACGAGCGTCAGCGCGAAGAACGCGGAGTTGACGGGGCAGATCGCGAGCGAGGGGTAGCCGTGCGTGAGGCCGCCTGCCTTGAAGGGCACGACGACGAGGTCCTGCCCCGCGAGCCATTCGAGCGTCTCTGCCTTGACGTCGGTGAACTCGGCCCCGAACACGTCCCGGTAGCGCGGCTTGTCGGTGGGCAGGTCGTCGGCGATGCGCATGCAGTCGGGGTCGCGGCGACGCATGTAGTCCTCGGGGTAGTTCACGGCGATGCCGTTCTTGCACCGCACCACCTCGGCCTCGGGCACCGGCGTGCCGAACACGTCGTACTCGACGGTGAACCGCGGCCCGCCCTCGGGACCGAGCGCGAGCCGGTAGAGCTCGTCGCGGGAGGACGGGACGATGACGTTCGCGCAGGCATCCAGGACGGCCTGGACAGCGGGGGGAAGGACCATGCCGGCGGGGATGGTTCCGGTTCCGTGCACGGCCACGCTGTCGATCAATGTCATTGCAACTCCTGGGTCGGACCTCGAACGAAAGGCGTCGAGATGATGGGGCGCGTCCACGTACGCCCCCGCCTTTGCTTGAAGGTTACGAGCCGATGACCATGTCAACCAGGGACCTTTGACCTTTGTTTCATTCGGGAAAACTCGGGCACCCCGGCTCCGTCCGGGGGCCGGCCGTTTCACAGGAGCCTCCGAGATTCTGGGAGAATGTCGTCCATGAGCTCACCCGCCGAGGGCACCACGCCCGCACCCGCCACCCAGACCGCCGCCGCACCCGCCCCCGCCGAGGGCACCGAGGTAGTCCGCGCCGTGGTCGGCGAGGTACCGGACAAGGTGAGCCTCGACGGCCTCGAGACCAAGTTCGACGCCGCCTGGACCGAGCAGGGCACCTACTCGTTCGACCGCACGAAGACGCGCGAGCAGGTCTACTCGATCGACACCCCGCCGCCCACGGTCTCGGGCTCGCTGCACGTGGGTCACGTGTTCTCCTACACGCACACCGACGTCGTCGCACGCTTCCAGCGCATGCGCGGGCGCGAGGTCTTCTACCCCATGGGCTGGGACGACAACGGCCTGCCGACCGAGCGCCGCGTGCAGAACTACTACGGCGTGCGCTGCGACCCGTCGCTGCCGTACGTCGAGGGCTACGAGCCGCCGCTCCAGGGTGCCGAGGGCAAGAGCGTCAAGGCCGCCGACCAGCAGCCCGTCTCGCGACGCAACTTCGTCGAGCTGTGCGAGCGCCTGACGGCCGAGGACGAGGTCCAGTTCGAGGAGCTGTGGCGCCGCCTGGGCCTGTCGGTCGACTGGTCGCACCACTACCAGACCATCGGCGTCCCGGCCCGCGTCGTCGCGCAGAAGGCGTTCCTGCGGAACCTCTCGCGCGGCGAGGCATACCAGTCCGAGGCTCCGGGCCTGTGGGACGTCACGTTCCAGACGGCCGTCGCGCAGGCCGAGCTCGAGGCGCGCGACTACCCCGGCCACTTCCACAAGGTCGCGTTCCACGCGCCCGGCGGCGAGAAGGTCTACATCGAGACGACGCGCCCCGAGCTGCTCGCGGCCTGCGTGGCCCTCGTCGCGCACCCCGACGACGAGCGCTACCAGGGCCTGTTCGGCACCACGGTCACCTCTCCCCTGTTCGACGTCGAGGTGCCCGTCCTGGCGCACCCCGCCGCGCAGACGGACAAGGGCGCGGGCATCGCGATGTGCTGCACGTTCGGCGACCTGACCGACGTTCAGTGGTGGCGCGAGCTCCAGCTCCCGACGCGCTCGATCATCAACCGTGACGGACGCATCACGCGCGAGACCCCCGCCTGGCTCACCTCGGAGCGGTCCGTCGCCCTGTTCGAGGAGATCGCGGGCAAGACGACGTTCTCGGCGCGCACGGCCGTGGTCGACGCGCTGCGCGAGGCCGGCGACCTGGACGGCGAGCCCGTCGCGACCCAGCGCAAGGCGAACTTCTTCGAGAAGGGCGACAAGCCCCTCGAGATCGTGACCTCGCGCCAGTGGTACATCCGTAACGGCGGTCGGGACGTGGCGCTGCGCGAGGAGCTGCTCGCGCGCGGCAAGGAGCTCGACTTCCACCCCGAGTTCATGCAGGTGCGCTACGAGAACTGGGTCGGGGGCCTCAACGGCGACTGGCTCGTCTCGCGCCAGCGCTTCTTCGGCGTCGCGATCCCCCTGTGGTACCCCGTCCTGGAGTCGGGCGAGACCGACTACGAGCACCCCATCGTTCCCGACGAGGCGCTCCTGCCGATCGACCCGTCCTCCGACGTCCCGGCGGGCTACACGGCCGACCAGCGCGGCGTCCCGGGCGGTTTCGTGGGCGAGCCCGACGTCATGGACACCTGGGCCACCTCGTCGCTGACCCCGCAGATCGCGGGCGGCTGGGAGTCCGACCCCGACCTGTTCGAGCGCGTCTTCCCCATGGACCTGCGCCCCCAGGGCCAGGACATCATCCGCACCTGGCTCTTCTCCACGGTGGTCCGCTCGCACCTCGAGCACGGGTCGCTGCCCTGGACCAACGCCGCGATCTCGGGCTGGATCCTGGACCCCGACCGCAAGAAGATGTCCAAGTCGAAGGGCAACGTCGTCACGCCCATGGGCCTGCTCGAGGAGCACGGCTCGGACGCGGTCCGCTACTGGGCGGCCTCGGCGCGACTGGGTACCGACGCGGCGTTCGAGGTCGGCCAGATGAAGATCGGCCGCCGCCTCGCGATCAAGGTCCTCAACGCGTCCAAGTTCGCGCTGTCGTTCGGCGGCAGCGAGATCACGCTCGACCCCGCTCTGGTGACCGAGACGATCGACCGCGCGATGCTCGCGGGCCTCGCCGACGGCGTGGACCGCGCGACCGAGGCGCTCGAGACCTACGACCACACGCGCGCCCTGGAGCTCTCGGAGACCTTCTTCTGGGCGTTCTGCGACGACTACCTCGAGCTCGTCAAGGACCGCGCCTACGGCGCTGGTGCCGGACCCGACGACGTCACGTCCGCGACGCAGTCGGCTCGCGTCGCGCTCGCCCTGGCCCTCGACACGATGCTGCGGCTGTTCGCGCCGTACCTGCCGTTCGCGACCGAAGAGGTGTGGTCGTGGTGGCGCACGGGTTCGGTGCACCGTGCACCGTGGCCCACGTCGACCGGTCTGCGCACGGGCGCCGGCGACGCCGACCCTGCGGTCCTGACCGCTGCGGGTCACGCGCTGGCCGCGCTGCGCAAGGTCAAGTCCGAGGCCAAGGTGTCGATGCGCACCCCGATCCTCGCGGTGACGCTGGCCGTTCCCGCCGCCTCGATCGAGGGCGTGCGCGCCGCGGCGGAGGACGTCCGCGGCGCGGGCCGCGTGACCGGCTCGCTCGACCTGGTCGAGGCGACCGACGGCCAGGGCGACCCGGCCGTCCAGGGTGGCATCGTCGTCGTGCAGTCCGAGCTCGGTGAGCCCGAGGTCCGCAACCGCGGCTGACGCCCTCACGAACGGCGCAGGGCCCCGACCGCACGTG
>NZ_JBHUAD010000207.1:0-7271 GCF_042789955.1 Oerskovia sp. NPDC056781 | reverse complement strand
GGGCTGCCCAGAGGGCCCACGAACGACCCGAAGTGCACACTCGGCGACGGACGCGACCGGCCGAGCGGGCCCGGCCCTACGCCGCGTCCGGCTCGGGCTCGCCCGGGACCTCTCCCCGGCCGCCCGCGCCGGGCGCACCACCCCCTTCCCCGGAACCCTCGCCCGGGGCGAGGTGTCCCGGGAGGTGCGCGGCGCCGTCGGGCGACGTGGAGAACGGCACGACCGCCGGACGCAGGTGCGGCGCGAGCCACCGGGCCGCGACCTGGACGACAGGCCCCACGCCCAGCGCGTACAGGACCGTCGCCCAACCGAGCGTCCCGCCGAGCGCGAAACCGATCGCGACCACGAGGACCTCGATCGCGGTCTTGACCCGGCGCACGGGCCACCCCGTGCGGGCGACGAGACCTGTCATGAGACCGTCGCGCGGCCCCGGGCCCAGGCGCGCCCCGAGGTAGGCCGCGGTCGCGACGCCGTTGAGGGCCACGCCCGCGACCGCGAGCGCCACGCGTCCGGCCGTGGAGGGGTCGGGGGCGATGCGCTCGAGCAGGAGGAGGAACGGGTCGAGGGTCGCGCCGATCACGACGACGTTGGCGATCGTGCCGATGCCGGGGCGCTGTCGCAGCGGGATCCACAGCAGCATGACGACGACGCTCGACGCGACGACCACGACGCCGAGCGCGAGCCCGGAGCGCAGGGCCACGCCCTGGTGGAAGACGTCCCACGGCATGGCGCCCATGCCGGAATGGATGAGCATGGCCATGGTCAGGGAGAAGCCGAACAGTCCGAGCGTGAGCTGGACGGTCCGGCGCAGGGGGCTGAAGTTCGTCGACACTCCCCTACTGTGCACCCGCAGTGGACTGGTGATCCATAGCCAATTCGGGGAGAGTGGCCTCATGGCCACCTCGCTCGCCCCCGCGCTCGCCACCTCGCTCGTCCCCACCCCCGGCCCCACCGCCCCGGCCCATCCCCCCGTGCACCGACGCCTGTCCGCCCCCGCCCTGGCCACGCTCGTCGCCGGCTGGCAGTCCGGCGGGCCCGCGTACGCCGCGCTCGCCGACGCCGTCCGCGGCGCGGTCCTGTCCGGCACGGTCGCCCCGCACACGCGGCTGCCGAGCGAGCGCGACCTCGCCGCGGCGCTGGGCGTCTCCCGGACCACCACGGCCGCGGCGTACGCGGCCCTGCGCGAGCGCGGCTTCGTCACGAGCCGCACGGGCGTCGGGACGGTAGCGGTCCTGCCCCGTCCCACGCGCCGCGCCCAGCCGCGCTGGTGCGGCGGCGACGCGCCCGTGCCGGTGGGCGTCGAGCCGCCCGAGGACCTCGTCGACCTGGGGCAGGCCGCCCCAGCCGCCCCGCCGCAGCTCCACACGGCCTACGGTCGCGCGCTCGAGACCCTCCCCGGCTACCTGTCGGGGCGCGGGTACGAGCCGCTCGGCCTCGAGCCCCTGCGCGAGGCCGTCGCGCAGCGCCTCACCGAGCGCGGCACGCCCACGAGCCCGGACCAGGTCCTCGTGACCACGGGCGCGCAGCACGCGATCTCGACGATCGCCCAGTCCCTCCTGGGGCCGCGCGACCGGGTCGTGGTCCAGTCCCCCACGTACGCGCACGGCATCGAGGCGATGGTCGCGCGCGGGGCGCGTGTCGTCGGCTTCCCCGTGGGTGCGGGCCTGCCGGGCGACGGCCCGGGGTTCGACGTCGCCCTGTTCGAGTCGACGATCCGCGCCGCGACCCCGCGTCTGGCGTACCTCGTCCCCGACTTCCACAACCCGACGGGCTACAGCCTCACGCCCGACGAGCGCGCCGAGGTCCGGCGGATCGCGCTGCGGCACCGCGTCACGGTGATCGGTGACGAGACCCTCACCGACATCGCGCTCGACGGCCCGTCGCCCGAGCCGCTCGCGGGCGACGGGTCAGCGACGAGCCACCTGCTCACCGTCGGGTCGGCCTCCAAGACGTTCTGGGGCGGGCTGCGCGTGGGCTGGGTCCGCGCCCACCCCGACGTCGTCGCGCACCTCGCGCGCGTACGCGGCGCGGCCGACATCGCGACGTCGGTCCTCGAGCAGCTCGCGGTCGTCGAGCTGCTCGCGCGGCGCGACGAGGTCATCGCCGGACGCCTGCCCCTCCTGCGGTCGCAGCGCGACCTCCTGCGCTCGGCGGTCACGGCGGCGATCCCCTCGTGGCACGTGACCGCGCCCGCGGGCGGGCTCTCGCTGTGGGTCGACCTGGGGCGCCCGCTCGCGCACGCCCTGGCGGCGTCCGCGGCGGTGCGGGGCCTCGTGATCAACCCGGGCCCGTCCCTCACGCCCGACGGCGCCGCGACCTCCCGCGTCCGGCTCACCTTCGCGCCCGACGCCGAGGCGATCCGCCGGGCCGTGCCCCGGCTGGTGGCGGCGTGGGAGCACGTGGCGGGGTAACGCTCGGTCGCTCCTCGGTCGTTCGTCGGGGCCGAACGCGCCTGCCCCTCGACGCCAGGCACCGCTCAGTGTGCAGTTTGGGTCGTCCCGGGGCTCGATCGACAGCCCGAACTGCACACTCGGCGACGGCACCGCGTGAGAGCTCCCTGCCCTCGCCCCACGAGTCAACCCGGCTCGCCTGCCCCCCGCCCCACGAACCGACCGCCCACGAGCACCGGCACCAGGTCCGAGGCGTCGAGCTCCGCCGCGATCTCGAGATCCGCCCCGAACCCTTGGCTCACGAGCTCGCGCCCGCTCACACAGCGCCGGAGCCGGTCCTGCAGCGCAGCAGGCGCGTCACGGCCGTCGGGTCCGCCGCACGCCGACCGGAACGCCTCCGCCGCGAGCTCCGCCTCGGGTGACAGGTCGTGCCCATGGCCCTCGACCGCGGCGACGACCGCGCCACCACCCCAGAGGTCCTCGACCGCCGGGCGCAGCGATCCGTCCGGCCACCGTTCACCGCCGGCCACCACCGCGACGACTCGCCCCGGATCCTCGTCGAGGAAGCGCGAGACGTACGCGCCGACGGCCTTCGCGTTGCGCAGGCACGCCGCGACCACGGCCACGCCGTCCTCGGCGAGCGAGAGCGAGATCGTCGACCCGTTGGGCGAGGGCAGGACGACCCGGGCGAGCCCGGGGGCGTGGCGCAACGAGGTCGGTGACAGGCTCACGTCACGCTCGGACCGGGCGTGCGCGAGCGTCGCGCCGTGCCGGGCCGCATGATCGGCAGCACGCTCGTCACGCCACGGGAAGGGGAGGACTTCGGCACCTCGGTCGACGGCGACGCTGACCGAGGTCGTGAACGAGAGCACGTCGACCACGACGGCCAGGAACCCTCCGTCCCCAGGCGAGGCAACCCCGCACAGGGCTCGCGCTCCCGTGAGCCCCCAGTCGAACCGGATGCGCGCGCTCCCCTGACCGAACACCGTGTCGTCCACGGTCCGCGAGTCTAGGCGCCCGCGGGCCGGCCCAGGCCTATGCCGTGCGCAGCTCCACCGTCGCCGTGGCCTGTGCGCCGTCGTTGAGCAGCCGCGCCGCGACCGCTCCCTGCGCGGCGAGGTCGCGCCACGTCTCGCCGAGCCACTGCTCGGCGTCGAACTGGTTGGTGAACGCCGGGCTCACGGGCGTCGTGAGCGGACGTCCGTCCGCGTCGTCGAGCTCCCACACCCACTGGGGTCGGATCATCGTGCGCCTCCGCCTCGGGTCCCCCGGGCCGTGTCACGCACCAGGGACCGGTTGATGCTCGCGGCCCAGAACGGACCGTTGTAGATCATGCCGGTGTAACCCTGCACGAGGTCGGCTCCGGCCGCCAGGTAGGCGCGCGCGTCGTCGGCGGTCGAGATGCCGCCCACGCCGACGATCGTGACGTCGGGGCCGAGGCGGCCGCGGAGGCGAGCGACGACGTCGAGCCCCCGTGCGAGCAGCGGCGGACCCGAGAGCCCACCGGGCCCAAGGTCGTGCCCGATCGTCGTGTTGACCGCGATGACCCCGTCGAGGCCGAGCTCGAGCGCGAGGTCGGCGACCGCGTCGACGTCCTCGTCCGCGAGGTCCGGCGCGATCTTGACGAGCAGCGGGATGCGCCGGACGCCGGCCGCGCGCGTGGCGTCGTCGGCGGCCTCGCGGACCGCCTGGAGGATGGGGCGCAGGGCCTCGGTCGACTGCAGGTCGCGCAGGCCCGGGGTGTTCGGGGAGGACACGTTGACGACCAGGTAGTCGGCGTGCGGCGCGAGGAGCGCGGCGCTCGTCGCGTAGTCGCCCGCGGCGTCCTCGGCCGGTGTGACCTTGGTCTTGCCGATGTTCGCGCCGATCATGATCGCGCGACCCGACGCCGACCGGCGCAGAGCCTCGAGGCGCTGTGCCGCTGCGGCCGCGCCCTCGTTGTTGAAGCCCATGCGGTTGCGGATGCCGCGCAGCGACAGCTCGCGCCACATGCGCGGCTTCTCGTTGCCGGGCTGGGCGTGCGCGGTCACGGTGCCGATCTCGATGAACGCGAAGCCCAGCATCGTGAGCCCGCGGATCGCCTTGGCGTTCTTGTCGAACCCGCCCGCGAGCCCGAACGGTGCCGGGAACGAGCGGCCGAGCGCCTGGACGCTGCCGGGGCCGTTCGCCCCGCGGCCCAGGTACGGGGCCGCCGCCCCCTGGATCACGTCACCCACGACGGGCGTGCGACCGGCGAGGGAGATGAGCGGGAACACCACCTCGTGCGCCTTCTCGGGGTCCATGTGCTTGAAGACGCCGTTGAAGAGGAGGGAGTACAGCCGGCTCATGCGGTTTCCTTCGGTTCGGTGGTGGGGGTCTGGGGCGGGCGCGTGCGCCACAGCCAGGTGAGGCCCACGACCGGCAGGACCAGCGGCACGAACCCGTAGCCGATCCCGAAGTCGGACCACACCGTGGGCTTGGGGAACGCCGCGGGATCCAGCAGCGACCAGGCGCCCACGGCGAGCACTCCCACGAGCTCGACCGTGACGGCGGTCCAGGCGACGGTCCGTGACGTCGCCGACCCGCGGGCGAGCGCGATCGTCGCGACGATGTAGACCACGGCCGCGAGCGCCGAGAGCCCGTAGGCGACGGGGGCCTCGTGCCAGTCGCGCAGGAGCTGGATCGAGGCGCGTGCGGTCGCGGAGATCGCGAAGATCCCGTAGACGAGGACCAGGACGCGACCGAAGCCGCTGCCCGTCCTGCGGGGGCCGCCGGGGGCGCCCTGGGTGTCGGGGACGTCAGGGGCGCCCGACGGCGGCACGCGGGTCGCCGGGTCGGGTGCGGTCTCGGGGTTCTCGGGGTGGGTCACGCCATCTCTCCTCAGGCGGTCCAGATCTGCCACAGCCGCCACTCGAGGAACGCGACGGTGATCGCGGCGACCGCGAGCACGACCGAGCTCCAGCGGGAGCGTTCGGCGAACGCCCACACGGCGGCGACGGGCAGGATGAACAGGGCGGTGATCAGGTAGCCCCAGAGCTTCACGGGGTCGCTCGCCGAGCTCCCCGTCGCGGCGAGGACGCCCGCGACGATCATCTGCAGGACGATCGCGCCCTCGATGACGGCACCGCCCCAGAGCTGCTTGAGGATGACGGCGCGGTCGCGGGCGACGAACCACCCGGCCCAACCGGTGAGGGCCACGCACAGCGCGACCACGAGGAGGACGAGGGGGAGGACCACGACGCCGAGCCTACCGGCGTCCGGCCCGCGGGCAGGAATCGCCCGCCGCTCGCCCCACCGATGGCCATGGTCCGCGCAGCGGCTAGCATCGAGCCGTGGCTGAACTCACTCTCTCCAGCAAGAACCCGACCGGCGTGAAGGTGGACGCGCTCGTCGTCGGGACCCAGACGACTTCGGACGGCGTGGCCGTCGTGGGGGACGACCTCCCTCGCGACGTGGTCGCCGAGCTCGAGGCCCTCGCCCCCGTGCTGGGCATCACCGGTGCGCGCGACGAGGTGCGCACGGTGCCCGCGGGCGCTCACCTCGAGGCCGGTGTCCTGGTCCTGACGGGCCTCGGCGCCCGTGACGAGTCGGGCTCGTTCGCGGCCGAGACGCTGCGCCGTGCGGCGGGGGCCGCGGTGCGCGACCTCAAGGGTGCGGCGTCCGTCGCGGTGGCCCTGCCCGCCAAGGACGAGGCCGAGGTCGCCGCGATCGCCGAGGGCGCGCTCCTCGGCGCGTACTCTTTCACGCGCTACAGGGACGCGTCGGGCGCGAGCGGCTCGACCAAGCCCGCCGGCGTCGTCTCGAGCATCGAGGTCCTCACCTCGCTCGCCCGCGGGTCCAAGGCGAAGGCCGCGGTCGAGCGTGCCACGACGATCGCCGCCGCGGTCCACGCGACGCGCGACCTGGTCAACACCGCCCCGAACGACCTGTTCCCCGCGGCCTTCGCCGACATCGCGAAGGCCGCCGCGAAGGGCACGGGCGTCAAGGTCACGGTCCTCGACGAGAAGGGCCTCGCGTCCGGTGGCTACGGTGGCATCCTCGCGGTCGGCCAGGGGTCCTCGCGCGGCCCGCGCCTCGTCAAGGTGTCCTACTCCCCCTCGCGCCCGCACGCCAAGGTCGCGCTGGTCGGCAAGGGCATCACGTTCGACTCGGGCGGCATCTCGATCAAGCCCGCCAAGGGCATGGAGGCCATGAAGTCCGACATGGCCGGTGCGGCCGCCGTCCTGCACACCGTGCTCGCGGCCTCGAGGCTCGGCCTGCCCGTCGCCGTGACCGGCTGGCTCTGCCTCGCCGAGAACATGCCGTCGGGCACGGCGCAGCGCCCCTCGGACGTCATCACGATCCGCGGCGGCAAGACGGTCGAGGTCCTCAACACCGACGCCGAGGGCCGCCTGGTCATGGCCGACGGCCTCGTCGCCGCGGTCGAGGAGAAGCCCGACGTCGTGCTCGACGTCGCGACCCTCACGGGGGCGCAGATGGTCGCGCTCGGCACGCGCGTCTCGGCCGTCATGGGGTCCGACGACGTCCGCGGCGAGGTCGTCGCCGCGGCCGAGGCGGCGGGCGAGCAGTTCTGGCCCATGCCCCTGCCCGAGGAGCTCGCCGCGTCGATGAAGTCGAAGGTCGCGGACATCGCGAACATCGGCGACCGTTTCGGCGGGATGCTCGTCGCGGGGCTGTTCCTGCAGGAGTTCGTCGGCACCACGCCCTGGGCGCACCTCGACATCGCGGGCCCCTCGTTCAACGAGGGCTCGGCGTTCGGCTACACGCCGGTCGGCGGCACGGGCGTCGCGGTCCGCACGCTCGTCGAGCTGCTCGAGGCGCGCGCGGCGAAGAAGTAGTCGCCCGGCGGCCGCGCTCTGCGCGGACCGTCCCGGGACACGGACGGGCACGACCTCTCGGGGT
>NZ_JBHUAD010000206.1:0-7272 GCF_042789955.1 Oerskovia sp. NPDC056781 | reverse complement strand
CTCCTGAAGGGCCCGGCACCATCTGGTGCCGGGCCCTTCGTCGTGCCCGGCGGCGGGCGCTCGACGGAGGATGCGTGGCCACGACGGCCCGACGGCGGCGCCCACCGGGTGTGCTCGGCGGTGCGCCGGGCGCTGGGGCCCTAGATTGGTCGGTATGGGTCTGCCGGTGCTGTTCGTCCACGGTTCGCGTACGTCCCGCACGATGTGGAGGGCGCAGCTCGAGGCCATGGACCGTGCCGGCATCGTGGCCGAGGCCGTGGACCTGCCGGGTCACGGCGAGCGGACGGGCGAGGCGTTCACCCTCGACGGTGCCGTGGTGACCGTCGCCGGGGCTGTGGACGACCTCGGGGGCCGGGCGCTCGTCGTCGGGCTCTCGCTCGGCGGGTACGTGGGGATCGAGCACCGCGCGCGCCGTCCCGAGCAGGTCGCGGGTCTTGTCGCGGCGAGCTGTTGCACGGTGCCGGCGTCCCGGTTGCGCGTCGCCTGGCGCGTCGCGGCGGATCGTATCGAGAGGCTGCCGGACAACGGTGCGGCCCTCAACCAGGCGCTCGTGCGCAGGACCCTGCCCGCGGCCGGCGTCGAGGACATCGGTGCGGGCGGCTTCGCGCTGACGACCATGACGGCGATCCTCGACGAGGTCGGGCGCACGGAGCCCCTGGCGGCGCTGTCGGTGACGGACTCTCCCGTGTGGTTCGTCAACGGGCGGTGGGACCACTTCCGGTTCGGGGAGCGCGCCTACCTCGCGGCCGCGCGCTCGGGCGGCGCGCGGGCCGAGCTCGTCGTGGTGCCGGGGGCCAAGCACCTCGTGAGCCTCGACCGGCCCGTGGCGTTCACCCGGGCCGTCCTCGCGGCCCACCACGAGCTGGACCCGTCCTAGCTCAGACGAGTGTCAGGTCCCACGCCCTGGCACCGCCCACGAGCGCGGCCGAGTTGGGGACGACCACGACGTCGTCGCCCAGGCGTTCGAGCGCGGACGGCGTGATCTGGCGCGAGTTGCCCCCGCCCAGGTAGAGCCGGTCCCACCAGAACACGGGGCGCAGCCCCTCGACGAGAGCGACGACGCGCCGTGACCAGAGGCCGTTCCCGAGTCGCCGCCGCTCGACCTCGCCGATGTACTCGTCGTACGTCGTGCCGCGCCGGACGGGCGCGTGCGACCACTCGAGGTGCGGGGCGAGGCGTCCGCCGTGGAACAGTGCCGACCCCAGCCCGGTCCCGAGCGTGAGCACGAGCTCGAGGCCCGACGCCGCGACGACGCCGGCCCCGTGCACCTCCGCGTCGTTGAGGACGAGCGCAGGCATCCCGAGGCGTTCGCTCACCGCCGCCTGGACGTCGAAGCTGGCCCACTGCTCGGCCAGGGCCGGGTCGACCCTGCTGCGCGGTCCCGAGCGCGTGATGTAGTGCGGGGTGTGCACGACGACCCCGCGGCGGATCATGCCCGGCATGCCGACGGTGACCCGGACCGCGGGGGGCAGGCGGTCGGCGATCTGCGCGACGACGTCGACCAGGAGGGTCGGCGGCAGGGGGTAGGGCGTCGGGACCCGGACGGCGGCGGCGTGCGCGGTCCCGGCGGCGTCGAGCACGTTGGCCTTGATGCCGCCCCCGCCGCAGTCCACCGCGAGGGTGCGCAGCTCGGAGTCGGGGCCGGAAGTGCGTTCGGGCATGTCAGCACAGTATCGGGCGCTAGCGTAGGTGCACGTGACGAACGAGCAGCCGGTCCGTGTCCGCCTGGACCTCGCCTACCAGGGCACGGCCTTCGCCGGGTGGGCCCGCCAGCCCGGCCTGCGGACGGTCGAGGGTGCCCTCGAGGACGGCCTGGGACACATCTTGCGGGGCGACCCGCCGCGGCTGACGGTCGCGGGCCGCACCGACGCGGGGGTCCACGCGCGGGGTCAGGTGGCGCACGTCGACCTGCCGAGGGCCGCGTGGGACGCGATGCCGGGCCGCTCGGACCGTACCCCGGGCGACGCGCTCGTCGCGCGGCTCGGGGGAGTGCTGCCGGGGGACGTCGTGGTGCACCGGGCGACGCCCGCTCCGGAGGGGTTCGACGCGCGCTTCTCGGCGCTGTACCGCAGCTACACGTTCCGCATCGTCGACGACCCCGCCCTGCGCGACCCCCTGCGCCGTGAGTGGGTCCTGTGGAACCGGAAGCCGCTCGACGCCGACGCGATGCACGCGGCCCTCCAGCCGCTGCTCGGGGTCAGGGACTTCGCGGCCTTCTGCAAGCCGCGGCCGGGTGCGACCACGATCCGCGAGCTCCAGCACCTGTCGTGGGAGCGGGCGACCGACGGGCCCGACGCGGGGCTCGTCGTCGCGCACGTCCGCGCGGACGCGTTCTGCCACAACATGGTGCGCGCACTGGTCGGCGCGTCGGTCGCCGTGGGGGAGGGGCGTCGTCCCGTGTCCTGGCCGGCCGAGGTCCTGGCGGCGAGGCGCCGCGACGCGGGGGCGGGCGTCGTGCCGCCGCACGGCCTGGTCCTCGAGGCCGTCACGTACCCGCCCGACGACGAGCTCGCGGCCAGGGCCGAGCGCGTCCGCGCGGTCCGCATGGACGAGGACGTCTGGGACGCCACGACCGAGGGGGCGCCGGAGGCCCGCCCGTCGTAGCGCCTACGGCTCCTCGACGATGTGGATCGCGGCCTCCTCGGCGCTCGCCGCGGCGCCGTCGATCCCGGCGTCGTCGGCGTACGTGTCGTTGACGCGGCCGTCGAGCGCGTCGGGGTCCGCCACGAGCCGGCCCGACCGCGTGGTGTCCGGTCGGTCGAGGGGGTCGGCGTCCCAGTCCTCGGGCTCCTCGTCGGCGAGGCGCTGGTCGAGCGACTCACCGTCCTCCTCGAGGCGCTCAGGGTGTGCGTAGGTCAGCGGGGCGCGCTCGGGCGGTGCATACCCCTCGTCGAGCACGTCGTCGACGCCGCGGTCGACCAGGGTGTCGTCGCGCTGGAGCTGGTCGGAGTCGCCCTCGGTGCCGAGGGCGGGGTCGGTCCGGGTGGCAGGGGTGTCGTCGCTCATCCCTCCACACTGTCACCGCGAGGGCGTTCCCGCAGCCTGCGTGCGCCGCCGGACGGGGTTGTGCAGCCCGACGGCGGAGCGCGCCAGGGCGCGGCGGTGCGCTCGGCAGGTGGTCACCCCGGGTGGTCGGGTGCGTCACCGTCGGCGAAAGGAGTCGTCAACCAGGGCCTCGGGCAGGGAGGATGAGCCCGTGGGTCACATCGACATCAGCGACATCAGCTACTTCCTGCCCGACGGCCGTCCCCTCCTCGCCGGGGCGACCCTGCGCGTCGCGGACGGGGCCAAGGTCGCTCTCGTCGGGCCCAACGGCGCCGGCAAGACGACGCTCCTGCGCATCGTCGCGGGCGACCTGTCCGCCCACGGGGGCACCGTGGGGCGCAGCGGCGGGCTCGGCGTGATGCGCCAGTTCGTCGGCCGGATCGACGACGACCGCACTGTTCGCGACCTGCTCGTCGACCTCGCGCAGCCCTCGATCCGCGACGCCGCGCGCGAGCTCGCCGCGGCTGAGCTCGACATCATGACGGTCGACGACACCCCGTCCCAGATGCGCTACGCCCAGGCGCTCGCCGACTGGGCCGACGCTCGTGGGTACGAGGCAGAGGCCGAGTGGGACAAGGTCACCGACGAGGTCCTGTCGATCCCGTTCGAGCAGGCGCAGTTCCGCGAGGTCCGCACGCTGTCGGGCGGCGAGCAGAAGCGCCTGGTCCTCACGGCCCTGTTCCGGGGCCCCGAGGAGGTCCTCCTCCTCGACGAGCCGGACAACTACCTCGACGTGCCGACCAAGCGCTGGCTCGAGGAGAAGCTCGCGGCCTCGCCCAAGACGGTGCTGTTCATCAGCCACGACCGCGAGCTCCTGGCGCGGACCGCGACCCAGGTCGCGACCGTCGAGCCCACGGCCGCGGGCGGGACGATCTGGGTGCACGGCGGCGGCTTCGGCACATATGCCGAGGCCCGCGCCGACCGCCGCAGCAGGCTCGAGGAGCTCCTGCGTCGTTGGGAGGAGGAGCACGCCAAGCTCAAGGACCTCGTCAACACCCTCAAGAACAAGGCCGCCTTCAACGACGGGCTCGCCAGCCGCTACCAGGCCGCCCAGACGCGCCTGCGCAAGTTCGAGGAGGCCGGGCCGCCGCAGGTCCTGGCGCACGAGCAGAACGTCAAGGTCCGCCTCACCGGCGGGCGCACGGCCAAGCGGGCCGTGACGTGCGAGCAGCTCGAGCTGACCGGGCTCATGGAGCCGTTCGACCTCGAGGTCTTCTTCGGCGAGCGCGTCGCGATCCTGGGGTCCAACGGTTCGGGCAAGTCGCACTTCATGCGGCTCCTGGCTCGCGGCGGGTCGGACCCGGACCTCGAGCACCGGCCGGTCCTCGACGGTACAGCGGGTGCGTCGGGCGACGCAGCCGTCGTCCCCCCCGTGGCGCACACGGGCCGGGCGGCGCTCGGCTCGCGCGTGCGCCCGGGGTGGTTCGCGCAGAACCACGCGCACCCCGAGTTCGAGGGCCGGACGCTGCTCGAGATCCTGCACCGCGGCGACGGCGCGCGCTCCGGCATGGGCCGGGAGCCGGCGAGCAAGGCGCTCGACCGCTACGAGCTCGTCGGTCAGGCCGAGCAGCGTTTCGAGACGCTGTCCGGCGGGCAGCAGGCGCGCTTCCAGATCCTGCTGCTCGAGCTCGGGGGAGCGACGCTCCTGCTGCTCGACGAGCCCACGGACAACCTCGACCTGCACTCGGCCGAGGCGCTCGAGTCGGGCCTGGCGGCGTTCGAGGGCACGGTTCTGGCCGTCACGCACGACCGGTGGTTCGCGCGCGGCTTCGACCGGTTCGTGGTGTTCGGCTCGGACGGGCGGGTCGTCGAGACACCTGAGCCGGTCTGGGACGTCGAGCGGGTCAAGCGTCAGCGGTGACCGGCAGGTGCCGGCCCGGCCGGCCCGCGGCGAGTGTGCGGTGAGGAAGGCCACACGCACTGCGGCGGGCCGGTAGCACGACCTGCGCGCCGCCGTCGGGCTCCTAAAATGGAGCAATGGCCGTCCCCAAGATCATCCTCTTCTACGCCTTCACGCCGCTCGCCGACCCGCGCGCGGTGCAGCTGTGGCAACGCTCCCTCGGGGAGCAGTGGGGGCTGACGGGACGCGTCATCGTCTCCGAGCACGGCATCAACGCGACGCTGGGTGGGACGGTCGAGAACCTCAAGCAGTACGTCAAGACGACCAAGCAGTACCCGGGCTTCTCGGAGATCGACGTCAAGTGGTCGGACGGCACGGGCCGTGACTTCCCGCGCCTGTCGGTCAAGGTGCGCCCCGAGCTCGTGAGCTTCGGCGCGGCCGACGAGCTCACGGTCGACCAGGACGGGGTGGTCGACGGCGGTGCGCGCCTCGACCCCGAGGCGCTGCACGAGCTCGTGGCCGAGCGCGGCGACGACGTCGTGTTCTTCGACGGCCGCAACGCGTTCGAGGCCGCGATCGGCAGGTTCCGCGGTGCCGTCGTACCGGCGGTCGAGACGACCCGCGACTTCGTGGCCGAGCTCGACTCGGGCGCGTACGACGACCTCAAGGGTCGCCCCGTCGTGACCTACTGCACGGGCGGCGTGCGCTGCGAGGTCCTGTCCTCGCTCATGCTCGCGCGCGGCTTCGAGGAGGTCTACCAGCTCGACGGCGGGATCGTGCGCTACGGCGAGACGTTCGGCGACCAAGGGCTGTGGGAAGGGTCGCTCTACGTGTTCGACGAGCGCATGCACGTCGAGTTCGGGACCGAGACCGTCCCGCTCGGCGCGTGCAACGAGTGCGGCGGCGCGACCGCCAAGTACGAGAACTGCGTCGACCCGGGCTGCCAGACGCTGCGCCTCTTCTGCGCCGACTGCGCAGGCGTCGCGCGCACGCTCCAGTGCGACGCGTGCGCCGACCTGCGCCCCGGCGCGTACCCTCGTCCTCGGGAAGGCGCGTCCATCGGCCTCTCCCGCGACAACCACCGGGCAACCGCCTGAACCGGCGCTCTGGCGCCCGTGCGTGCGCCGTCGGGCACGCTGCTCACCGAGGTCCAGATCACCCTCGGTGTGACGCAGCATGTTTTGACCCTGCACGGGCCGTCCAGGTAGTCTGTTGAGTCGTTGTGCTTCCCCTTCGGTATCTCGTCACTTGTGCGCCCACTCGCTCCGTGACCTGGACACCTGTCAACCGAAGGCCAAACGACTTGTCGGACGCAGGCTCCTGCGCCGAAGACACCGAAGACACGAAACGAAGGCTACGACCGTGCGTACGTACACCCCGAAGCCCGGCGACGTCCAGCGTGACTGGTACGTCATCGACGCGACCGACGTCGTCCTGGGCCGTCTCGCCACCCACGTGGCGACCCTGCTCCGTGGCAAGCACAAGGCCACCTTTGCTCCGCACGTCGACGGCGGTGACTTCGTCATCGTCATCAACGCCGGCAAGGTCGCCCTGACCGGCAACAAGCGCGAGCAGAAGCTTGCCTACACCCACTCCGGTTACCCGGGTGGTCTTCGGGCGGTCGCGTACAGCGACCTGCTGGAGAAGCACCCCGAGCGTGCTGTGGAGAAGGCCGTCCGCGGCATGATCCCCAAGACCTCGCTCGGCCGCGCCCAGTTCGGCAAGCTCAAGGTCTACGCAGGCTCTGAGCACCCGCACGCCGCGCAGCAGCCGAAGACTTTCGAGATCACCCAGGTCGCGCAGTAGGCTCCGCCTGCTCGTAGACGAGAACTTAGGACGCGAGGACACACCAGTGGCCGAGACCACCGTCGACATCGACGTGCTGGACGAAGAGACCCCCAGCAACTACACCTCTGAGAGCGCAGCCCCCACGGGCCGTGGCCAGAGCACCACCGCCCCCGCGCAGGCCCTGGGCCGTCGCAAGGAGGCCATCGCCCGCGTGCGCCTGGTGCCCGGCACCGGCCAGTGGAAGATCAACGGCCGCACCCTCGAGGGGTACTTCCCCAACAAGGTGCACCAGCAGCTCGTGAACTCCCCGCTGAAGCTGGTCGACGTCGAGGGTCGTTTCGACGTCATCGCCCGCATCAACGGTGGCGGCACGTCCGGCCAGGCCGGTGCCCTGCGCCTCGGCATCGCCCGTGCGCTCAACGAGGTCGACGCCGAGCACAACCGCCCGGCGCTCAAGAAGGCCGGCTTCCTGACTCGCGACGCACGCGTCGTCGAGCGCAAGAAGGCCGGGCTCAAGAAGGCCCGTAAGGCTCCGCAGTACTCCAAGCGCTGATCCAGCGCTTGCGCACGACGGCCCCGGTGGACACAGTCCACCGGGG
>NZ_JBHUAD010000205.1:0-7295 GCF_042789955.1 Oerskovia sp. NPDC056781 | reverse complement strand
GTCGGGCCCTTCGTCACGTCCCGGTCGTGGTCGCCCGGAGCGCTCGGCTCAGCCCTTGACCGTGAAGCCGGCCACGAGCAGCGCCTCGTCACGCGAGGACGGGCCGACGCGCAGCTCGAACCCGCCGGGCTCGACGACACGGCGCCCCTGGGCGTCGACGAGCGTGCAGTCCGCGACGGCGACGTCGAGGTCGACCACGACCGACTCGCCCGGCGCGAGGTCGACCTGCCGGTACGCCTTGAGCTCCTTCTCGGCCCACGTGACCGACGTGACCGTGTCGCGCACGTACACCTGGACGGTCTCCCGGGCCGGTCGCGCGCCCGTGTTGGTGAGCGTGACCTGCGCGTGCACGGTGTCGTCGAGACCGAGCACGTCGTCGCGGACCGTCAGCGCCGAGTAATCCACGTTCGTGTAGCTCAGCCCCTCGCCGAAAGCGAAGGGTGCGCGCTGGGTGAGGTCGGCGTAACGGGTCCCGTGCTGGCCGGGGAGCTGGTTGTAGTAGACGGGGAGCTGTCCGACATGCTCCGCGAAGGACAGGGGCAGGCGGCCGGAGGGCTCGACCAGGCCGAGCACGAGCTCCGCGACCGCGCGCCCCCCGCGCATGCCGGGGTTGGCGGCCCACACGATCGCGGCCGCGTCGCGTGCCGAGGGCGGCAGGACGAGCGGCTTGGAGGCGACGACCACGACGACCAGCGGGGTGCCGGTCTCCGCGAGGGCGTCGAGGAGCGCGACCTGGGCGCCCACGAGGTCGAGCGTCGCGGTGGACCGGCCCTCGCCCACGAGCTCGATCCGGTCCCCGACGACGGCCACGACGTAGTCGGCGTCGCGCGCGGCGGCGACCGCCTCGGCGATCATGGCCGTGTCGGGCTCGGCGGGCAGCACGACCTGGGGGCGCGGCTGCCCGTCGGGGAAGAAGGCGCCCTCGGGGTCCGGGACGAGCGTGAGGATGTCGGCGCCGCGCGCGTGCGTGACCTCCCAGCCGGCGGGGACGTGGTTCCGGAAGCCGTCGAGGACGGTCTGGGTCATCTCGCGCGGGTGGCCGTCGGGCAGCCAGTCGACCTGGCCGGACGCCCCGGCCCAGTCGCCCTGCTGGGTGTGCGGGTCGTCGGCGTTGGGGCCGACGACCGCGATCCGCCGGGTCGGGGTCTCGGCGCTCGGGGCGACCGCCCGGCCGTCCGGTCCCGCGACGAGGGCGTCGCCGAGGGGGAGGGTGCCGTCGTTCGTGAGCAGCACGAGCGAGCGGCGCGCGACCTCGAGGTTCAGGTCGGCGTGCTCGGACGAGCCGACGACCTGGGCCTGGCGCTCGGCGTCTGGGCGACGAGGGTTCTCGAACAGGCCGAGCTCGAACTTGAGCGTGAGGATACGGGCGACCGCCGCGTCGAGCCGTGCCTCGTCGAGCAGGCCCTGGCGCACGGCCTCCTGGGCTCCCTCGAAGAACTGGGGGGTGGTCATGACCATGTCGTTCCCGGCGCGTACCGCGGCGGCTGCGGCGTGGGTGTGGTCGGGCTGGATGTGCTGCTCCCAGACCATGCGGCCCACGTTGTCCCAGTCCGTGACGAGCGTGCCGGTGTAGCCCCACTCGCCGCGCAGCACGTCGCTGAGGAGCCACTCGTTGACCGTGATCGGCACGCCGTCCATCGACTGGTAGCCCAGCATGAAGGTCCGGCAGCCCTCCCGGGCGACGCGCTCGAACGGCGGGAGGAACCAGGAGCGCAGCTTGCGGCGCGAGATGTCGGCCTCGGTCGCGTCGCGCCCGCCCTGGGTCTCGGAATACCCGGCGAAGTGCTTGGCGGTCGCGAGGATCGCGGTGGGGTCGTCGAGCCCGTCGCCCTGGTAGCCCCGGACCATCGCGGACGCGAGCTCGCCGATGAGGAACGGGTCCTCGCCGAACGTCTCGCTCACGCGCCCCCAGCGCAGGTCGCGCGTGATGCACAGCACGGGGGAGAAGGTCCAGTGGATGCCCGTCGCGGCGACCTCGACCGCAGTGGCACGGGCCACACGCTCGAGGAGCTCGGGGCTCCAGGTCGCGGCCATGCCGAGCTGGGTCGGGTAGATCGTCGCGCCGTGCCAGAACGAGTGCCCGTGGATGCAGTCCTCGGCGATGAGGAGCGGGATCTGCAGGCGGCTGCGCTCGGTGAGCTCGTGCGCGAGCAGCGCGTTCTCGGGGGACGTGTGCAGGATCGAGCCGACGTGCACCTCGTTGACGAGCCGTTCGACGCCGTCGCCCGCGCTCAGCTGCATCATCTGGCCGACCTTCTCCGCGAGCGTCATGCGGCCGACGAGGTCGGCCACGCGTTCGGGCACCGGGAGGGTGGGGTCCTGGTAGGGGAGGCGGTCGGACATGGGGTGTCCTTTCGAGACGACGACGGTGGCGCGGGGCGCGGAGGTCCGGGGCCGTCCGCGGGCGGTTCGAGAAAACCATACACTGATAGGTAAATGGTCCGACGCGAAGGAGCGAGACGTTGAGGGTGCGCCGTGACAGCCCGTGGCCCAGGGCGCGCCTAGGGGCGCGCCAGGCCCAGCACGTCGTACAGCAGCGTGTCGAGAGGTCCGGCGAGGGTCGCCTCGTCGTCGACCATCCACTGGAGCTGCGCGCCGTCGGCGGTCGCGAGGATCAGGCGTGCGAGCGCGTCCGGGTCGAGGTGCGAAGGCAGCTCGCCGGCCTCCTGCCGTGCGACGACGTCCTCGCGCAGCGTGACCCGCAGGCCCGCGTACCGCTGGGCCAGCACCTCGTGGGCCGGGTGCTCCCGGTCGCGGGCCGCCGCCGTCAGGGACACGAAGAGCTCGACCAGCCCGGGGCGCTCGGCGTTGCCCCGGAGGTTCTCGGCGAGCGTGCGAGGGGCGTCGTGATGGATCGGGCGGCCCGTCTGGTCCCGGCGGAAGATCACCTGGGTCAGCAGGTCCTCGCGCGAGTCGAAGTAGTGCATGACCCCCGCGACCGTCAGACCGCAGCGCGCCGCGATCGTCCGCAGGCTCGTGCCGCGGTACCCCTCGTCCGCGAAGACCTCGAGCGCGACGTCGAGGATCTCCTCGCGCTTGAGCCGCCCCTTCGCGTACACCCCGTCCCTCGCCACCCGACGATCCTATGCGGGACGCGCGCTACCGACCGGTAGCGCGTGACGACCACCGACCGACCAGGAGACGACGATGACCACCGAGCAGTACCGCTCCGTCCGAGCACGCATGAACACGGGCGAGCCCTACGTGGACTTCGGGGACGGCCTCGAGCAGCTCGAGGCCGAGCGGGTCGCGGGCAAGGAGCTCGCGTACGACTTCAACCACTCCCGACCGGGCCAGGTCGCCGAGCGCGCCGCCCTCCTGGGCGAGCTGTTCGGGTCGATCGGCGAGGGTGTGTGGATCGAGCCGCCGCTGAGCGTGTCCTACGGGTCGCACGTGCACCTCGGTGACCACGTCTACGCCAACTTCGACCTGGTGCTCGTCGACGACGCCGACATCCACGTCGGCGACCGCGTCCTGTTCGCCCCGCACGTCACGATCGCCACGGCCGGTCACCCCCTCTCACCCGAGGCCCGTCGCGGCGGGACGCAGTTCTCGTTGCCCGTGCGCATCGAGGACGACGTCTGGATCGGGTCGAACGTCGTCGTCCTGCCCGGGGTCACGATCGGCGCGGGCTCGGTCATCGGCGCAGGCAGCGTCGTGACGCGCGACGTCCCCCCGCGCGTGCTCGCGGTCGGCTCGCCGTGCCGCGTGCTGCGCCCGGTCGACGACCAGGACCGGGCGGCGCTCGCCGCGGGGACACCGGTCGTCGGCGCCTGAGCGGTCCGGACCAGTCCTGTGAGAGGGGCCGACGGCGTCGCTCGCCGTCAGGCCCTCGCGTCCCCCCGGTGGCGCGGCCCGCGCGCACTAGAGTGGGGCGGGTGTCCTCGTCGGTCCCGCGCCCTCGCGCTCTCGTCCTCGGGCCGGTAGTCGTCGAAGGGCGCCACGGGGCCCCCGTCGCTCCCTCCAGCGCTCGCGCGAGAGCCCTGGTCGTCGCGCTCGTGCTCGCGCAAGGCCGGACCGTGAGCGCCTCGGCGCTGATCACGGACCTCTGGCCCGACGAGCAACCTGCCGACCCTCGCGCGGCGCTCCAGAGCCTCGTCTCCCGCACACGCGCCGTGCTGGCCGAGGGGGTGCTCGTCTCGGCCCCCGGCGGCTACGCGCTGCTCACCGAGAGCGACCTCGACGTCGCGCGCGAGCGCACCCGTGAGGCCGCGGTGGCGCTCGCGGCGGGAGATGCTCACAGTGCCGTCGAGTCGGCACGTGCGGCGCTCGACCTGTGGCGGGGCGAACCCGGCGACGACCTGCTCGACCTGGTCGGCGGTCCGGTCGGTGAGGAGCTCGTCGCGACGGCCGAGCGCCGCCGGGCCGAGGCAGAGCAGGCCCTTCTCGACGCCCTCCTCGCCGCGGGCGACCACCAGGCCGCCGTCGGGTGGGCCGAGCGGGCGGTCGAGCGCGCGCCGCTCGACGAGGACGCGCACCTCGCCCTCCTGCGCGCCTACGTGGGCAGCGGCCGCTCCGCCGACGCGCTGCGCACCTTCGGGGCCTTGCGCACCCGGCTCGCCGACGAGCTGGGCGCCGACCCTCGCGCCGACCTGGTCGCGCTCAACACGGGCATCCTGCAGGGCACCGCCACGACGACCGCGGCCGCTCCTGTCGTCGCCGGCAACGGGAGCGTCGCCGGCAACGGGAGCACCGACGCCGCAGCCCTCGTATCGTCGTCCCGCGCACCCCGCCGCGGGACGGTGCTCGGTCTGCGTGCGGCGCCCAACGCCCTGGTCGGGCGCGAGACCGACGTCGTCACGATCCTCGACCTGCTCGCGCGCTCCCGGCTCGTCACGGTGCTCGGGCCGGGCGGCATGGGCAAGACCCGGGTCGTCCAGGAGGTCGCGCGCCGCGCGAGCGCGACGACCCCGCTCGTCGCCGTCGTCGAGCTCGCGAGCGTGCGCACGGGCGAGGACATCGGCCTGGCCCTCACGTCGGCCCTGGAGATCCGGGACACCCGCGGTCTGCGCCTCGGGGACCAGGTCGCGCGCGCCGAGGTCCACGAGCTCGTCGCCGACCGCCTCGGGGAGACCGAGACCCTGCTCGTGCTCGACAACTGCGAGCACGTCGTGGACGAGGCCGCCGCGTGGGCCGCCGAGCTCCTCGCCGTGGCCCCCGGGCTCACGATCCTCACGACCAGCCGGTCGCCGCTCCAGGTCGGCAGCGAGCAGGTGCACCCCCTCGAACCGCTCGCGACGACCGGCCCCGTGGGTGGCGGAGCGGGGCCCGCCGTCGAGCTCTTCCGCGCCCGGGCGCTCGCGGCCCGGCCCGGCGCCGACCTGCCCGACGACGTCGTCGACCGGCTCTGCACCCACCTCGACGGTCTCCCGCTCGCGATCGAGCTGGCCGCGGCGCGCGTGCGCACGCTCTCCGTCCAGGAGATCGAGCGCCGGCTCGACGCCCGCTTCGCGCTGCTCACCACGGGCGAACGTAGTGCCCCCGCCCGCCACCGGACCCTGCACGCCGTCATCGACTGGAGCTGGAACCTCCTCACCGCACCCCAGCAGGAGCTCCTGCGCCGCCTGTCCCTGCTGCCCGACGGATTCGGCGTGCAGACCGCCCAGGCTGCGTCCGCCGTCGGGCTCGACGACGTCGAGGCGCTCGTCAACCAGTCCCTCCTGACCGTGACCGACGAGCCCCTGTGCCGCACCGCGCGCTACCGCATGCTCGAGACCGTGCGCGAGTTCGGCGCGCTCGCGCTCGACGAGGCCGGCGAGCGCGAGACCGCCCAGGAGGCGACCTACCGGTGGGCGGTCGACCTCGCACGCCGCGAGGTCGCACGCCTCGAAGGGCCGACGCAGGTCCCCGCGATGCTCGCCCTGCGGGTCGAGCAGGAGAACCTCCTGCACGTGCTGCGCACGGCGCTCGCGACCGACCGCGCCGACGTGGTCCTGCCCGTCTTCCACGCGCTCGGCCTGCACTGGTCCCTGCGCGGGGCGCACACCGAGGTGGTCGGGCTCGGCCGCGACGTGCTGCGGGTCGTCGCGGGCTGGCAGGGCAGGCTCGTGCGGGGCGCACCGGACGTCCCCGTCGAGCAGCTCACGCGCGAGGCGGGCATCGTGCTGTTCCTGCTCACGGCCTCGACGCCCAACGGGGACCCCGCCACCGGCGTCCGGGCCGCGGCGAGGTTGCGGCGCCTGCACCGCGACGCCGACATCGGCTCGCGCGCCGCCTCGCTCACCGACCTCCTGGCCGACGCGGGCGACCCGCTCGGCATGGGGCCGCGGCTGGCCGAGCTGCACACGTCCGCGGATCCGTTCGTCGCCCTCGTGGCCCACCTGCTCAGCGCGCAGCTCTCCGAGAACGCCGGACGCCTCGACGAGGCGATCGCGCAGGTCACGGTCGCGCACGGGTTCGCGACGCGCACCCAGGACACGTGGGGAGCCGCGACCTCGGCCCTCTTCCTCGCCCAGCTCGCGAGCGAGCAGGGCGACGCCTCGCGGGCGCTCGAGTGGGTGTCCACGGCCCGCGAGGGGCTCGGCCGGCTGCACGCGGACGAGGACCTGCGCCAGCTCGACTGGCTCGAGGCGACCAACCTTGCGCTCGTCGGGCGCGTCGCGGAGGCCGAACCGCTGTTCACCTCGCTCGTCGAGACCGACGACGACCCCGTGCCCTCCGGGATCGGGGGGAGCGCGCACGAGCTGCGCTCGATCGGGCACGCCGGTCTGGCCGAGATCGCCGTCGCGCGGGGAGACCACGCGCGCGCCCTGGCCGAGCTCGAGGCCGCCAACGCGGCGGTCGGGAGCGGGTCCGCACGCCGCTCGCCCTGGTACACGATGTTCGCGGCCGGGTGGTTGTCGACCATGCTGCTGCCTGCGCCCGGGACGTCGGGCCCGTGGGAGCCGGACCCGTTGCCCTCGGACCAGGCCGAACGGCTGGCCCGCGAGCTGCGGGTGCGGATGGTCGCCGGGCACCGCGCCGCACCCGGCATGGTCGACTACCCGGTCCTCGGCACGGCCGCGCTCGCGCTCGGGGCGTACCTGTGGTCCTGCCCGGGCCTCGACCGGGTCGACGACGGGCTCACCCTCCTCGAGCTCGCGCGCCGCATGGGGGCACGCCAGGACGTTCCCTCGCTCCGCACGCCCGCGCACGTCGCCTGGGCGCGCACCCTGCACGGCGACGCGCACGTGGACGAGGTGCGCGACGCCGTCGGGCAGCTGGGGCACGACGACCTGCCCGGCCGCGTCATGGAGATCCTGCGCGCCGGCCCCTGGACCCGGCCCGCCACATGACGGACGAGCGGTGCCCCGGCG
>NZ_JBHUAD010000204.1:0-7295 GCF_042789955.1 Oerskovia sp. NPDC056781 | reverse complement strand
GTGGGACAGCCCGGCGTCGACCACGGGCCCGACGACGGCGCTCACCTCGCGCGGCACGTCACCTCCGGCGAACGTCGCCCCACCGCTGCCGTCACCCCTGCGGGACGAGCTGCTGCAACGCCCAGGTGTTGCCGTCCGGGTCGCTGAAGTACGTGAACCGGCCCCACGGCAGGTCTTCGACGGGAGGGGCGTCGACACCGTGGTCGAGGAGGTGCTGACGGGCCTCGTCGGCGTCGGGCACGACGATCTGCAGGCCGCGCTGCGCGCCCGACGGCATGTCGGTCATGTTGACGTCGAGCACGATCGAGCAGGCGGAACCCGGTGGGGTCAGTTGCACGAACCGCAGGTCCTCGTCGACGGGGATGTCGTGGTCGGCGTTGAACCCGACCTGGTCGACGTAGAACGCCTTGGCCCGGTCGATGTCCGACACGGGCACGGGGATGAGCTCGAGCTTCCAGTCCATGGTCGTCGCTCCTTGCTGATCGGCTGCAGACGTGCGCGGCCCCGCCGACAGGTGTGCGGTGGGCACGTCTCCACCGTACGAAGAGAAGCGGCCACCCGCTGACCGGGACTCTCGCGGCACCGCGGCGGGGCTCAGGCGCGGCGGGTCACCGGGGCCACGGGGGTCGCCGCCTCGGCCGCCTCGACCACCGCCTCGGCCGCCGCGACGACCCCGAGCTCGGAGGCGTCGGAGACCAGCACCGGCTCGTCGGCGGTGTCAGGCACGTCGGTCGAGCCTGCTGCGGCGCCGGGAGCCGCCCGCAGCGACCGCGTGAGGCTCAGCAGCAGCAGTCCTGCGACCGAGATGACGCCGAACATCACTGCGGCCATGGTGATCGTGACGTCGCCGCCGATGAGGCCCGTCAGGGGTGCGATGCCCGCACCGACGCCGAACTGCATGGCCCCGAGCAGGGCTGCGGCGCTGCCCGCACGGTGCGCGTTGCGCTCGAGGGCGACCGCGGGGACCGACGGCATGACGAACCCGGCCGTGCCGAGCGTCAGGACGATGAGAGCGACGATCACGGGCAGGCCTGCGCCGCTCAGGGTCGCGGCGAACAGCGCGGCCGACAGCAGGATCCCGACCGGCACGATCACGCGCAGGATCTGCGCGGGCGTCACGCGCCCGACGAGCGCGCCGTTGACCTGGCTGCCGATCGTGACCGACACCGCGCCCGCGCCGAAGATGATCGCGTACTGCTGGGCGCTCAGGCCGAACTGCTCCTGGAACACGAACGTCGACGCCGAGATGTAGGTGAACATCGCGGCCATGTAGAACCCGCCGAGCAGCGCGAGGCCGAAGAACGACCAGTCGCGCACGAGGGAACCGTACGAGCGCAGCGCCGCGACCGTCCCTCCGGTCCGCCGCATCGACGGGGGCAGCGACTCCTTGAGGCGCAGCGCGGCGAGGACGAGCAGCAGCACGCCGAAGACGGCGAGGGCCACGAACATCAGGCGCCACGAGCCCATGCGCAGGAACTGGGCGCCGATCGTCGGGGCCAGGATCGGCGCGACGCCCACGACGAGCATGAGGCGCGCGATGACCTTGCCGACGAGGAAGCCCTCGAAGTTGTCACGCACGATCGCCATCGACAGGACCATGCCGGCCGCGGCCGTGAGGCCCTGGACGAACCGCAGCACGGTCAGCATCTCGATCGACTGGACGAACACGATCCCGACCGAGGCCAGCACGTAGATCGAGAGCGCGGACAGCAGCGGGAGTCGCCGCCCGACCGCGTCGGAGAGCGAGCCGATGAGGAGCTGGCCCAGCGCGAGGCCCGCGAGGGTCGCGGTGAGCGTGAGCTGGATGCGGGACTCGGTCGTGCCGAGCTCCGTGACGATCTGCGGGAAGGCCGAGAGGTACAGGTCGATCGTGAGCGGGCCGATCGCCGTGAGGGCCGACAGGAGCAGGACGAAGCCGACGGTGATCCGGGTGGCGCGCGTGGGCGCGGTCGCTGACGACGCTGGTGGTGGGGTGGCCATGACTGCGCCAACCCCGACCGCCAGGTCGTTGTTCCCGGACGGCGTACGGCATCCGAGGGGTGAGACGGGTCAGGCCTGGGCGCGCGCGTCGCGCCACGCGACCCACTGCTTCACGAGGGACAGGTCGTAGTCGGGTCCGCTGACCCCGACGGTGAGGAGCGTCGCGCCGAGGCCCACGAGCTCCTCGCCCACCTCGGCGGGCGGGCGGTTGACCGCGACCGAGCGCTCGACGAGCGAGGCCGTGTCCCGGCCGACGGCGGCGCCGTGCTCGTCGAGGATCGCGCTCTTGCGGGCGAGCGTCGCGGCGTCGCCGAACGAGTGCCAGGCCGTCGCGTGCTCGGCGACGATGCGTAGCGTCTTCCGCTCACCACCGCCGCCGACGAGGATCGGGATCTCGCGCGTGGGCGCCGGGTTGGACGCGGCCCAGCGGGACTTGATGCGGGGGAGCGCGTCCGCGAGGTCGGCGATGCGCGAGCCCGCGGTGCCGAACTCGTAGCCGAACCGGTCGTAGTCCTTCTCGAACCAGCCGGCGCCGATCCCGAGGATCAGGCGGCCGCCCGAGATGTGGTCGACCGTCCGGGCCATGTCGGCGAGCAGCTCGGGGTTGCGGTAGCTGTTGCACGTGACGAGCGCCCCGATCTCGACGCGGCTCGTCTGCTCGGCCCACGCACCGAGCATGGTCCAGCACTCGAAGTGCTTGCCGTCGGGGTCGCCGGTGAGCGGGAAGAAGTGGTCCCAGTTGAAGATCACGTCGACCCCGGCGTCCTCGGCGCGGGCGACCGCGTCACGGATCTGGGGGTAGTCGGCATGCTGGGGCTGGAGCTGGACACCGATGCGTACGGGACGAGTCATGGGGATCACCCTAGGCAGACGGCGTGCCGTGGTGGCGAGCCCATTCCCGAGGACGCACCCAACTCCGCAGGTCACAGATGTGCAACGGCCAGGCGATGTCCAGATTCGGCACCTACTGTGGGCGGATGAAGCGATGGTGGTGGGTGGTCGGCGGGCTCGTCGTCCTGGTGCTCGTGCTCGTGGTGGTGGACCGTGTCACGGTGCGTATCGCCGAGGCGACCGCGGTGCGGTCCATGGAGCAGGGGGACGTCGAGCTGACCGACGCGAACCTCGACGTCCTGGGCTTCCCGTTCCTGACCCAGGTCGCGGGTGGCGAGCTGGACCACGTCACGGGATCCGCCGCGACGGCGACGTTCGGCGGGTACACCGTGACCGACCTGCGCCTCGACGCCCACGGCGTCTCCACCAGCGACCCCTACGTCGTGCGGTCGGGAACCGCGACGGGGTTCCTCGCGCCGTCGTCGCTCGACGCGGTCGTGAGCAAGGCGGCCGGCGACCCGGTCACGTTCAGCACCGAAGGGGACCTGCTCGTCGCGAGCATGGACGTCCTGGGGGTGCCGCTGTCCGCGAGGCTCACGCCGCGCGTCGACGGCAACACGATCGCGGTCGACGTCTCCGCGCTCACCCTCGGCCCCGCGACCATCACGATCTCGGACCTCCCGGCCCCGATCGCAAGGCTCGTGACGAACCTGACGGTCCCGCTCGACCTCCCGACCGGCGTGAGCCTCACGTCGGTCGGGGTGAGCGACGGGGCGATCCGGGTCGAGCTGTCCGGGAAGGACGTCGCGCTCGCCGACCTCGCGGTGTCGTGAGCCGGGCGTGAGAGACCGGGTGAGGTGAGAGACATGGCGGGTGCCGGGTCGCCCGACGCGGCGACGGTCGTCGCGACCCGCCTCGCAGCGCACCACCTGCGGGGCGCCGGTCTCGCGAGCGTGCGCGACGTCGTCGGGCAGCTGGGGGCCGTCCAGTCGCAAGAGTTCCACCCGTCCCTGTGGGGGATCGCGCAGCGCACCGAGGGGACGCCGTCCGCCGCGTCGGTCCGCGACGACTTCTCCGCGGGAGCGTTCCTGCGCACGCACGTCCTGCGCCCCACGTGGCACCACGTCCTGCCCGACGACGCCCGCTGGCTCCTGCGGCTCACCGCGCCCCGGGTGCATCGCCTCAACCGGCCGTACTACCCGGACCTGGGCGGCCCGGCGCACGACGCGGCCGCGACCGACCTGCTCGCCGAGGCCGTCGCGGAAGGGAACCACCGCACGCGGGCCGAGCTCGCGGCGCTGCTCGCGGACCGTGGCCTGCCGTCGAACGGGCTCGCGTTCACGTACATCGTGATGCGGGCCGAGCTCGACGGGGTCCTCGTCAGCGGCGTACTTCGCGGCAGGCAGCAGACGTACGCGGCGTTCGACGAGCGCGTGCCCGCGGGCTTCGGGCCCCTCGGCGCGACGTACGACGACGACGCCGCGCTCGTCGAGCTGCTGCGGCGGTACCTGCGCAGCCGGGGGCTCGCGACGGTCAAGGACTTCGCGGGCTGGTCGGGTCTCACGCTGACGCGGACACGCGAGGGGCTGGCGCTGCTCGGCGCGGACGTCGAGCAGGTCGCAGGCGCGGGCGATGCCGAAGGCCTGTCGTTCTGGCGGCTGGTCGACGGCCCGCCTTCGGCCGCGCAGGGCGCCTCCGAGCGCGTTGAACAGGTGGACCTGCTCCAGGGGTACGACGAGTACTTCGTGTCGTACAAGGACAGCCGCGACCTGGCCCGCGACCCGCTCTCGGCCGAGGCGCCCGCCGTGCTCCCGCTGCGCCTTCCCGGCAAGGAGGTGTCGCCGTTCCTGCACGTGATCGCCGTGGACGGCCGCGTCGTCGGGCGGTGGCGGCACGCCCTGACCGCGAGGACCCTGCGCCTCGACACCCAGCTCTTCCGGCCGCTGACCCGGGCCGAGCAGCAGGGCCTCGACGCCCAGGCGGAACGGCTCGCGGCTCACTGGGCGCTAAGCCTCGAACGAGATGCCAGGTGAACTCTTCCAGTGGGTCAGTCTTCATGCTCACTGTCACAAGAAAGTCGGCTCGCTGGGCTCTGGTATCAACGCATGGGAGGATGTCGCCATGACATCATCGTTCGAGCGCGTCACGGTGGACGTGGGGGCGCTGCAACTTGACATCTCGAACTCCCGAATCGATCAGGTCTTCGACCAGGAATCCGCGATTGATTCGATCGTGGAAGACCAAGGAATGAAACTGGCGGATCTGGCTCGAAGCGTCGCAGAACGCGGCCTCAATCCGGCCGAGCCATGGATTGTTGTAAACGAGGACGAGCGCTTTGTCGTGCTCGAGGGAAATCGTCGAGTTACGGTGCTCAAACTTCTAGCAGACCCATCCCTGTCCAAAGATCTCCAACTTCAGGCAAAGTTGCTCGAAATCTCTCGCAAACACGGGAAGGGGCCGCATAAAGTTGATTGCGCTCTTGCGCCCAGCAGAGATGAGGCTCACTACTGGATCGGCCTCCTTCATGATACTCAACAAGGCGGGAAGGCTCGACAGCGATGGAGTTCTATCCAGTCGAATCGTCACTCGCGAAAGCCGTCAACTGATGTCGATAAGGCTGTTAGATTTGCCGTATTCGCAGAGGATTTTCTCGGTGATGATCCCGCTGCTCAGGCAGATCTTATTAAGGCCATGAAGGAGCGCCCCACGACGCTGGGTCGAATCATAGGTGACCCGGATGTGCGCAATGACATCGGAATTACATTGGGGCCAGATGGGGTATCTGCGAGCCACGCCAAAGAGGAAGTTGCTCCAATTGTGCGTCGAATTATCGGCGACGCAGCTAATGGCATCACCGTTACAGATGTGCACACGAAGAAGAAGCGTCAACAGTATGTCAACGAAGTTCTGGGTGAGATCCCTCGTCCGCGAACCCGCGTTGTGAAGGAAATTCCCACGGTCTTGAATGTGGGTGCATCGAACGAACTGCCACTGGAAGTTTCACCGGCAAGGCCTCCGCGAAAGTCACAGCGTGATGAGCGCGTCATTTTCGAGCGGGTCAGCCTTGGAAGCCTTAGTGTCGGGACTCAGCAAGTCCTCCGGTCGACGCGGCTTTTGCCGATTGTAGACAATGCACGGATTTGCGCGCTCCTTATTCGGATCATTGTGGAACTGGCCGCGACGGAGGTCGGGGTAACTCAGGGATGGTGCAAGGAAGGCGATGCTTTTCGCGACAAGATTCGAAAGTGCATCCTTGGTCTTGATCCGGCCGCGGAAAATCCGTTGAAGAGAGACAAGCGATACGAGCAGCTTTGGCTATCTGCACAGAAGAACTCGGACGATCCTTCGCTGAGCGAGCTTCACATGTATGTTCACAACCCCGTTGCCGTCGCCGACACTGGCACAGTGCTTCGCCGGTCGGCGATGGCCGGACCCTTTCTGCAGGCTCTTAATGATACGTTTGGACGACGATAGGCATATGAGATACGTCAGCCCGCTTCGCTATCCGGGCGGCAAGGCGAGATTGGCGCCATTCATATCGTCGCTCATTGAAGCGCAGGATCGTGCACCCGTTTCGTTCGCTGAACCATTCGCAGGGGGTGCTGGCGCAGCCTTGCGGCTGTTGGTGGACGGAAGTGTCGAGAAGGTCTACCTTAATGATCTGAACCTGGGGATCGCTTCGTTCTGGCGAGCCGTTTTTGAGGAAGGTGAGCGACTTGCTCAGGTAATTGAAACCACGAAGGTTGATCTTGACACATGGCGCCTTGCCCGGGATGTCTATCAGGCGGGAGCGACCGAGACCACGTTTGAGCTTGGTTTTGCGACTTTTCTGTTGAATCGATGCAACCGCTCGGGAATTTTGGACGCTCGCCCGATTGGTGGATTCGAGCAGAACGGTACTTGGAAGATTGATGCTCGATACAACCATGTTGCTCTGGCGGCGAGGGTTCGAAAACTGTGGGCGTATCGGGATCGAGTCTCGGTTAGCGCTCTCGACGGGAGAGAATTCCTGACGAGGCTATCAACGGACGAGCCGGACGTTCTTGTATATGTGGATCCTCCGTATCTAGTGCAAGGCGAGCGCCTGTACTTGGATTCGCTTTCGTCTGGTGACCATGCGCGGCTCGCGAAAATGCTAAAGAGCTCTGATTTGCGCTGGTTTCTCACCTATGACGTGGATTCGAGGATAACGGAGGACTTGTATCAAGGGCTGCGGGCGGCAACCTTCGACATTGCACACACTGCGCAGCGCCAGCATGTTGGTGAAGAGATTGTAGTGTTCAGTAACGGGTTGATCATTCCGGATGTCCCGCTAATTGGAAAGTCTAGGGCGCGTTGGGATGCCATCGAGCGACTATCGCTTCGATGAGTCGCTCTGGGCTCGCGGTTGGTCCTGGGCGCGTAGTTTCAATGGTTCGGAACTTGGTCAAGCGTGAGTCGCCTGATAGATCCCCGGGCGCGAGGGTGCCTGCGCCCTCTCGGGC
>NZ_JBHUAD010000203.1:0-7346 GCF_042789955.1 Oerskovia sp. NPDC056781 | reverse complement strand
CTGCTGGACGACCCGAACTGCACACTCGACGGTGGGGCTGTGGTGCCGAGGCAGCGCGCAGCGGACCGGCAGCCCCCGGCAGCGCGCGTCAGGTCGCCGGCAGCGCCCAGTCCACCGGCGCCGACCCCTGGGCCACGAGCAGCTCGTTGACCCGCGAGAAGGGCCGCGACCCGAAGAACCCGCGGCGAGCCGACAGCGGGCTCGGGTGCGCGCTCTCGACGACCGGGGTGTCGCCCAGGAGGGGCTTGAGCGTCGCGGCGTCACGTCCCCAGAGGATCGCGACGAGCGGCTGGTCGCGGGCCACGAGGGCGCGTATCGCGGCCTCGGTGATGGCCTCCCAGCCCTTGCGGCGGTGCGAGCCGGTGTCGCCCGCGCCGACCGTCAGGACCCTGTTGAGCAGCATGACGCCCTGCTCGCTCCACGCGGACAGGTCGCCGTGCACGGGCGTGGGGGTGCCGAGGTCGGTCGCCATCTCGGCGTAGATGTTCTGGAGGGAGCGGGGGACGGGGCGTACGTGCGGCTGGACCGAGAAGGACAGTCCCATGGCGTGCCCGGGCGTCGGGTAGGGGTCCTGGCCCACGATCAGGACGCGCACGTCGGCCAGCGGACGCTGGAAGGCACGCAGGATGTCCGACGGCGCGGGCAGGTACGGGCGTCCGGCCGCGGCCTCGGCGCGCAGGAAGTCGCCCACGGCCCGGAGCTGGGGCTCGACGGGGGCCAGCGCCTCGGCCCAGTCCGGGGCCATGATCTCGGCGAGCGGACGGTGGGCGCCCTCGGACGTGCCGTGGGGCGCGGCGGCCGTGCCGGGCGCTGCGGCCGGGGCGGTGGGGCCGGGGGTGGCGGACGGGTCCTGCTCGAGGGACCCCGAGGTCGGTGGCGTCGCGAAGGTGTTCACGCGGCGAGGGTACGCGAGCGGGTGAATGACATGGTTGTGGTTCGCGCGTAGGCTGGTGCGGTCCAGGTGCCCGCCCCTCAGGAGCGGGTCGCGTCCCGACGAGTGAGGATCTTGCCCATGAGCGAAGCGTTCGCCGCGACCGAGCACCTCGTCGCGCCCACCGGGACGGACGACGCGCCTGTCGAGGGATCGGAGCTCTCGGCCCGTGACCAGGAGATTCTGGCCTTCGAGCGTCAGTGGTGGAAGTACGCCGGGGCCAAGGAGCAGGCGGTCCGTGAGCTCTTCGACATGACCGCGACGCGCTACTACCAGGCGCTCAACACCCTGATCGACTCGCCTGCGGCCCTCGCGCACGACCCCATGCTCGTCAAGCGCCTGCGTCGGATGCGGTCCACCCGGCAGCGGGCGCGGTCGGCCCGTCGCCTCGGCGACATTTAGTCGCTGGGCCAAGTCGGGCTAACCTGTCGCCGTGAGCAAGAGCGATTACCCCTACGCGCCTGACGAGTTCGACGTCCCCGCGCCCGAGGGCGCACCCGTGGGGGTCTATCGCGCTCCGCGCAGCGGCTGGAGCAAGACGTGGCCCTTCCTCCTCGTCGCGGTGATCTTCGCGGGTCTCGCGGTCGGAGGGGTCGCTGCGATCTCCGGCGGTCTCGGTCAGAAGTCCCCTGCGGAGGCCGACAAGCCCGCGGCGGAGCAGCCGGCCGACGGTGCGGCTGCTGAGGAGCCTCCGGCCGCGGAGGAGCCTCCCGCCGCGGAAGAGCCCCCTGCCGCTGAGGAGCCTGCGGCCACGGAGGAACCGCCCGCGGACCCCGCCACGGACCTCACGGCCCTGCTCGCAGCCGCGGACAAGGGCGCGTACGTCCGGGTCCTGAACGACGGCGGGCCCGCCGGTGAGGCACGGACCGGCAAGGACGCGCTGGACGCCAAGGGGTTCACCAAGACCAAGGCCGAGGACTACCCCGGCGACTCCGGGCTCACGGCGACCACCGTCTGGTACACCGAGAACCGCAAGGAGACGGCGACGGCCGTCGCAGCGATCCTCGGCATCCCGGCCGAGCAGGTGACCCAGGCGCAGGTGCGCGAGGGGGACGTGGTCGTCGTCGTGAAGTCGGCCCTCGCACCCGCTTCCTGATCGCCCGGCCCCGCTTCCGGCCACTGCTTTCCTCGTGTGACCTCTGCCACTAGGCTCGACCCCACCACGGGGCGTCCGATGCTCCGATGCTCGCATCCGGTTCGTACGCACGAGGAGACGTCGATGGCACAGGGCACCGTCAAGTGGTTCAACGCCGAGAAGGGCTTCGGGTTCATCACCCCGGCCTCGGGCGGGCCGGACCTCTTCGTCCACTACAGCTCGATCCAAAGCGACGGCTACCGGTCGCTCGACGAGGGGCAGCAGGTCGAGTACGAGCAGGGGCAGGGTCAGAAGGGCCCCCAGGCCGAGCAGGTGCGCGCGCTCTGAGCGCCGTGACCCCGGCCCGGCACCTGACCGAGGTGGACGTCGTCGTCGTCGGGTCGGGTCCCAACGGGCTCGCAGCGGCGGTGACGTGCGCCAGGGCCGGGCTGTCCGTGCGCGTCCTGGAGGCGCAGCCCACGGTCGGCGGGGGTTCTCGCACGCTGGACCTCGGGCTGGCCGAGGGCATGCTCCACGACATCTGCTCCGCCGTGCACCCCATGGCGTGGGCGTCGCCGTTCTTCCAGGCGTTCGACCTGCCGTCGCGCGGGGTCGAGCTGCTCGTGCCGGAGGTCTCGTACGCGCAACCCCTGCCAGGCGGTCGCGCGGGGATCGCCTACCGGGATCTCGACCGGACGGTCGACGGTCTGGGGCCCGACGGCGCCGCGTGGCGCTCGCTCCTCGGCTCGCTGTCCCGGCAGCCCGGGCACGCGGTCGCGACGGCGCTCGGTGACAAGCGCAGCGTCCCCGCGGGGCTCCTTCCGCGCGGGATCCCGACCGCGGCCCGTTTCGGCCTCGGTGTCCTCGAGCAGGGTACGAGCATGTGGGACCGGCGCTTCGTGGGAGACGTCGCACCGGCGCTCCTCACGGGGGTCGCCGCGCACGGGATCGCCCCCATGCCCTCGCTCGCGTCGGCCGGGGTCGCGATGCTCCTCGCCTCCCTCGCGCACACCGAGGGCGGCTGGCCGATCCCCCGTGGGGGGTCGGGAGCGATCGTGACCGCTCTCGTCGCGGATCTCGAGGCGCACGGTGGCCAGGTCGTGACCGACCACCCGGTCCGCTCGGAGTCGGACCTGCCTCCGGCGCGCGCGATCATCTTCGACACGACCCCGCGCACGGTCGTCGAGGTCTTCGGGTCCCGCCTGACGGGCCGGGCCGCGCGTGCGCTCACCGCGTTCCCCTACGGCAACGCGGCGGCCAAGGTCGACTTCGTCCTGCGCGGGCCGGTGCCGTGGCAGCACGCCGACGTCGGACGAGCGGGGACCGTCCACGTGGGTGGTACGCGCGCCGAGATGGCCGCAGCCGAGGCCGCGGTCGCTGCCGGCACGCACGCCGAGCGTCCGATGGTTCTCGTGAGCGACCCCACCGTCGTCGACCCGTCGCGCAGGGTCGGGGACCTGCGGCCCCTGTGGGCGTACGCGCACGTCCCCGCCGGCTCCACGCTCGACGTCACCGAGGCGATCACGGCACAGATCGAGCGCTTCGCGCCCGGCTTCCGCGACGTCGTCGTGACCTCGCGTTGCGTGCCGGCCGCGCGCATGAGCGAGCACAACGCCAACTACGTGGGTGGGGACATCGCGGCGGGGACGGTCAGCCTGTGGCGCGTGATCGCCCGCCCGACGGCGCGCCTCGACCCGTACGCGACCGGGCTCGACGGCGTCTACCTCTGCTCGGCCTCCACGCCTCCCGGACCCGGGGTCCACGGGCTCGGGGGCTGGTACGCGGCACGGCGCGTGCTGCACCGGGAGTTCGACGTGCCGCACCCGCCACGACTGGCGCCCTGACGCCGGGAGCGGGACGGAGCGGCCCGGGCCCATGGGGCGGGCCGGATCGCTCGTGAGGACGGACCCGGGAGCTCCGGGCCCGACGCAGCCGGGCAGGGCTCAGGAAAGCGCAGCGTCCTCAGCGCGCTGGTCCTCGAGCTCGACGAGCGTCAGCACCACGAGCGCCGAGCTCCACGTGAGCGGGGCGACCGCCGCAGGGGAACCGTCCGCGAGGACCTTCTCCGGGATCGCGCCCGAGGCGGTCCGATGGGTGTCGAGCCAGTCGAGCCAGCTCTCCGCGGCCTCGACCTCGCCGGTCGAAGCACCGGCCAGCGCGAAGAGGGCGGTCTGGGGCGTCCACGAGATGCCGTCGGTGCGCCAGCCCGCCCCGGGCGCCACCCCGCCCGCGGGCCGGAGCATCGACATGACCGACGACCGCCACGCCTCGTCGGCCCCCTCGAGGGCTGTGGGTTGGAAGGGAGGCAGGGCGAACGTCGTCGCCGCGTCCTGGGGGCCGCCGGACGCGTGCCGCGGGTAGCCCTGCGGTCCGAAGCGCTCCTCGATGGCCGTGCGCAGCCGCGCGGCGGCGCGGGCGGCGTCGGCCGCGGACGCCCACTGCTCACCGTCGGCGTAGATCGATCGGGCCGCCTCGAGGCCCGCGAGCAGGGGGGCCGCGGTGCCGAGCGTGAGCTCGGTCGGGTGGACCTCCCAGTAGTCGCTCGACGGCGGGGGCAGCGCGGTGTCCTCGTCGAGGATGCCCAGGACGTAGCTCGTCGACGCGTCGACGAGCGGGGCGAGCCGCTCGCGCGCTGCCGCACGGTCCTGGGGGGCCTCGATCTCGTCGAGCACGGTCCAGGCGGACCACAGGGCCCACCCGTTGCCGTCGGACTGGCCGCCCCGGTCGTCGGGCACGCCCGAGGCGTCCGGCAGGTAGCGGGCCTGGAACGATCCGTCGGTCTCCTGGACCGACCGGAGGAAGTCCAGCACTCGCAGAGCGTCGTCCACGTGACCGGTCCGTGCGTAGGCCGCCGCCGTGAAGGACGCGTCCCGGGGCCAGACGAAGCGCCACCTCGGGGAGGGGGCGGCGAGCGAGGCGCCGTTCACGAGCGTCAGGGCGTGCAGGTCGAGCAGCGCGTCCTCCCCGAGAGCGGCGAACCGGGTGCCCTCGCCGGGGAGGTCCCCCTCGGCGAGCCAGGCCCTGGAGGCGCCCGCTGCGCGCTCGGCGGCCTCCACGTCGAGGAGCCGGTCCGCCGTGAGGGGGGAACCGGCGATCACCGTGAGGCGGTCGACCTCGCCGTCGGCCGGATCGAGGCTGCCGGCGACCTGTGCCGGGTCGAGCGCGGCGGGGTCGAGGACGCGGCTGCCATCGAGGTAGGTGGCCGCCATGCCGTCCGGGAGGCGGAGCAGGGAGTCGTCCTCGGCCGTCGCGACGCCGTCCTGGTAGAGGTCGACGTGCGCGTCGGTCGGCAGGGGGACGGGGGTGGCACCCACCGTCACGAGCACCACGACAGGGGCGATCGCTGCTCCGAGCACCGCCAGTCGCCACCGCGTCGTCGCGAACCTCACACTGCGCATCCTAGGACGAGCCGGACGCTCGCTGTTCCGCTGCGGGCGATAGGGAGCAGCTGGCCTTGCACTCGCCCCTGCCGAGTGCCAATAATGGCGTTAGCACTCTCGGTATGAGAGTGACAGGTTTCTCTGGTCGTCAGGTGAGGCCCGCGAGTCGGCGTGACATGAACGCCGACGTGCGCGAGCCGTCCGTCGCGGGCGCCGACCGACCGTCACACGCCACCAGCGGAGGATCAATCCCCATGGCAAAGATCATCGCCTTCAACGAGGAGGCTCGTCGCGGGATGGAGCGCGGGCTCAACGTCCTCGCCGACACCGTGAAGGTCACGCTCGGCCCCAAGGGCCGCAACGTCGTCCTCGACAAGAAGTGGGGCGCGCCCACCATCACCAACGATGGTGTGAGCATCGCCAAGGAGATCGAGCTCGACGACCCGTACGAGAAGATCGGTGCGGAGCTCGTCAAGGAGGTCGCCAAGAAGACCGACGACGTCGCGGGTGACGGCACCACCACCGCGACCGTGCTCGCCCAGGCGCTCGTGCGCGAGGGCCTGCGCAACGTCGCGGCCGGCTCGAACCCGATCGCCCTCAAGCGCGGCATCGAGAAGGCTGTCGAGGCCGTCACGGCTCAGCTGCTCGTCGCCGCCAAGGAGATCGAGACCAAGGAAGAGATCGCCGCCACGGCCGCGATCTCGGCCGGTGACCCCGCGATCGGCGAGCTCATCGCCGAGGCCCTCGACAAGGTGGGCAAGGAAGGCGTCATCACCGTCGAGGAGTCGAACACGTTCGGCCTCGAGCTCGAGCTCACCGAGGGCATGCGCTTCGACAAGGGCTTCCTCGCCCGCTACTTCGAGACCGACCCCGAGCGTCAGGAAGCGGTCCTCGAGGACCCGTACGTCCTGATCGTCGAGTCGAAGATCTCGAACGTCAAGGACCTCCTGCCGCTGCTCGACCAGGTCATGAAGGCCGGCCGCAGCCTCCTCATCATCGCCGAGGACGTCGAGGGCGAGGCCCTGGCCACCCTCGTGCTGAACAAGATCCGTGGCACGTTCAAGTCCGTCGCCGTCAAGGCTCCGGGCTTCGGCGACCGCCGCAAGGCCATGCTGCAGGACATCGCGATCCTCACCGGTGGCCAGGTCATCTCCGAGACGGTCGGCCTCAAGCTGGAGACCGCGACCCTCGACCTGCTCGGCCAGGCTCGCAAGGTCGTCGTCACCAAGGACGAGACCACGATCGTCGAGGGTGCCGGCGACGCCGACCTCATCGCGGGTCGCGTGAACCAGATCCGTTCCGAGATCGAGAAGTCGGACTCCGACTACGACCGCGAGAAGCTCCAGGAGCGCCTCGCCAAGCTCGCCGGTGGTGTCGCTGTCATCAAGGCCGGCGCCGCGACCGAGGTGGAGCTCAAGGAGCGCAAGCACCGCATCGAGGACGCCGTCCGCAACGCGAAGGCTGCCGTCGAGGAGGGCATCGTCGCCGGTGGTGGCGTGGCCCTCATCCAGGCCGGCGCCGTCGCGTTCGAGACCGCTGCCATCACCGACCTGGTCGGCGACGAGGCGACGGGTGCGCAGATCGTGCGCGCCGCGATCGACGCCCCGCTCAAGCAGATCGCGATCAACGCCGGTCTCGAGGGTGGCGTCGTGGCCGAGAAGGTCCGCAACCTCCCCTCGGGCCACGGCCTGAACGCCGCGACCGGCGTCTACGAGGACCTGCTCGCCGCAGGCGTCAACGACCCGGTCAAGGTCACGCGCTCCGCGCTGCAGAACGCTGCGTCCATCGCAGCGCTCTTCCTCACGACCGAAGCGGTCGTCGCGGACAAGCCGGAGAAGAACCAGCCGATGCCCGGTGGCGACGGCGGCATGGGCGGCATGGACTTCTGATCCGTCCGCTCGTGCGGTCGGGCTCGTAGGAGCCCGCGCAGCTCGACACGAAGGGCCGTCCGGCCAGGGAG
>NZ_JBHUAD010000202.1:0-7431 GCF_042789955.1 Oerskovia sp. NPDC056781 | reverse complement strand
GCGGCTAGGGTTGTCGCGTGACCTCGAACGACGTGACCCCTCAGAGCACCCCCCAGCCCTCCCGCGAGACGGCCGCCCCGACGCCGATCAAGGTCGCCGTCCTCGGCGCGGCCGGGCGCATGGGCGCCACGGTGTGCGCGGCGGTCGAGGCCGCCGGTGACATGGAGCTCGTCGCCCGGATCGACGCGGGGGACGACCTCGCGCAGGTCGCCGCCGCGGGCGCCCAGGTCGCGGTCGACTTCACGGTCCCCGCGGTCACCGAGGACAACGTGCACGCGCTCATCGACCTCGGCGTGCACGCGGTCGTGGGCACCACGGGCTGGACGGACGTGAGCCGTGGGCGCCTCGTCGCGCACCTGGGGCGCAAGGCGGCCGAGGGCACGAGCGTCGGCGTGCTGATCGCCCCGAACTTCGGCCTGTCGGCCGTGCTCGCCATGACGTTCGCGGCCAAGGCGGCACGCTACTTCGAGTCGGCCGAGGTCATCGAGCTGCACCACCCGAACAAGGTCGACGCCCCCAGCGGCACCGCGACGCACACGGCGGGCGCCATCGCCAAGGCTCGCGCGGAGGCGGGGCTGGGGGCTAGCCCTGACGCGACCGAGTCCGGCTGGGAGGCGCGCGGCGCCGACGTCGACGGGGTCCGGGTGCACGCGGTGCGCCTGCGGGGCCTGGTCGCGCACGAGGAGATCCTCTTCGGCAACGAGGGCGAGCAGCTCATCATCCGCCAGGACTCGTTCGACCGCGTGTCGTTCATGCCCGGCGTGCTGCTCGGCATCCGTGAGGTCGTCTCACGCCCGGGTCTGACGGTCGGGCTCGAGAACGTCATGGACCTCTCGTGAGGTCACGCAAGGGCCTGATCGGGGCCGTCGTCGTCACGGCCCTGCTCGCGATCTACGTGTGGGCGATCCTGGGCCGTGCGCAGGCGCTCGTGGGGACGGGCGAGCCCGTGGGGATCGCGATCGGGATCGGCGTCCTGCTCATCCCGCTCCTCGTGATCGGGCTGATCGCGTGGGAGTTCTGGCTCGCGGTCACGGTCCAGAAGATGGCCGACGAGCTCGCCGCCGCGGGCGAGCTGCCCGTCGACGACCTGCCGCGCTCACCGGGCGGACGCATCGACCGCGCCGCGGCCGACGCGGCGTTCGAGGAGCACCGGGCCCACGCGGAGGAGCACCCCGACGACTGGCGGTCCTGGTACCACGTGGCGTTCGCCTACGACGCGTCGGGCGACCGCAAGAGGGCGCGCGCCATGCTGCGCAAGGCCGCGGGCATGTACCGGGCCGAGCGCAAGGCCTCCCGCTAGGACGGGACGCGGAGCGCCTCAGATCGAGGCGCTCCACCGGTGCTCGACGACGTCACGCACCCCGGTCGCCAGCGTCCGGGTCCGCTGGTCCGGGCCCAGGCCGGCACCGCCCAGGAACTGCTCGCGCGCGGTGTCGCCGTCCAGGATCCACGCCACGACCTCTTCGGAGCCGTCCTGGCGCAGCCGGTCGACGGCCGCGGACAGCAGCCGCGAACCGTGCCCCCCGCGCTGGTGGGCGGGCAGGACCTCGAGCGCGACGAGCTGGCCGGGGGCCACGGCCGCGAAGCCCACCACGCGGTCCGCGGCGAGGGCCACGAGCACCGCGAAGCCTGGCCCCGGCGGGGACGAGACCGCCCCGGCCCACTGCTCCTGCATCCGAGGGACGTCGAGCGAGTCGAGCACGGCCGCGCCGAGCACGTCCGCGTGCGCGGTGCGCCAGGACTCGATCTGGATCGCGGTCATCGCGACCTCGTCGCCGGGGACTGCCGGACGGACGGAGACGTCCGCCGACTCGCTGAAGAGGGCCATTCGCCAGACCCTACCCGAGGCCGTGGCCGCGGCGGCTCGTCACGCGAGGCCGAGCGCGCGCAGCCCCGCCGCGGTCGCCGCCGCGAGGATCACGACGACGAGGAACGACGCCCGCAGGGCGAGCGCGACGGCCGCGACACCGAGTGCGGGGAGGCGCGCGTCGAGCGTGAGCCCCTGACCGTCGCCGACGGTCTGGACCGCGACGAGCGCGGCCAGCAGCGAGGCCGTGACGAGGGCCGCGGTGCGCGCGACGCGGTCGGACGCGAGCCAGTGCTCGGGGATCAGGTGCCCCGCGAGCTTGAGCCCGAGGCACACGAGCGAGGCCGCGATCACGGTGGCCCACAGGGCGGCGTCGGACATCAGGGCTCCTCGGTGCGGTCGGACGGGGACGGGCCGGACGCTGACGGGCCGGACGGGGTTGCCGGATCACCCGGATCGGCGGGCCCGGTCGGGTCGGCCGGGCGCGCCGTGGCGGGCGGAGCCTCGGGCGAGGGAGCGGGCGACGGGGGCGCGGCGCCGTCGGGCACGTACTCCGTGACGGTCACGGGCTGCCGCGGCTGCCCGGCGACCTGCCCGACCACGATGGCCACGGCGGCCGCCGCGAGCACGGGGACCCCGGGCGGCACGAACGGGAGCAGCGCGACAGCCACGACGACCGCGAGCGCGGCGGTGAGCTGCATGACGCGGCTCGCGAGGCGGGGCCACAGGAGCGCGAGGAACGCCGCGCCCGCGGCGGCGTCGAGGCCCCACGCCTTGGGGTCGCCCATGGCGTCCCCGGCAAGCGCGCCGACGAGCGTGAGCAGGTTCCACACGACGAAGATCCCGATCCCCGTCCACCAGAACCCGGCCCGGAAGGCCGCCTTGCTGCGCTGGGCGGTCGCGACGGCCGTCGACTCGTCGATCGTGACGTGGGCCGCGAGCACGCGCCGCCAGCCGTGCAGCGCGAGCAGCGGCGAGAGCTGGGCGCCGTAGAGGGTGTTGCGCAGGCCGAGCAGGCCCGCGGTCGTGACCGCGGCGGCCGACGTCCCGCCCGAGGCCACGACGCCGAGGAGCGCGAACTGCGACCCGCCCGAGAACATGAGCAGGCTCAGGACCATGGTCTGCGGCAGGTCCAGCCCGGCGACCACGGACAGCGCCCCGAACGAGATGCCGTAGAGGCCCGTGGCGACCGAGACGGACACGGCCTGCCGGACGGCGGCACGCACCTCGGTGCGCTCGTCGGGGCCGGGCGGGGACTCGGCGGGCAGGGGCGAGTCGGCCCCGGAGGAGGTCGTCACGGTGGGGTCAGAGCGCGACGTACACGGTCTCGAGGTACTCCTCGAGCCCTGCCTCGCCGCCCTCGCGCCCGAGCCCGGACTGCTTCATGCCGCCGAAGGGAGCGCTCGCGTCCGAGACCAGGCCGCGGTTGATCCCGATCATCCCGGCGTCGACCTCCTCGCCCACCCGCACGGCGCGTGCGAGGTCCCGGGTGTAGGCGTAGGCCGCGAGGCCGTACTCGGTGTCGTTCGCCAGGGCGATGCCCTCGTCGTCGTCGGCGAACGCGACGATCGGGGCGACCGGGCCGAAGATCTCCTCCGTCACCACGCGCGAGCCGGCATCGACACCGGTCAGGACGGTGGGGGAGTAGAAGTGCCCGGGCGAGCGCGGACGGTCGCCGCCCGTCAGGACCTGCGCACCCTCGTCGGACGCGACCGAGACCAGCTCGTCGACCTTGTCGACGGCCTTGGCCTCGATGAGCGGCCCGACCTGCACGCCCTCCTCGCTGCCCGGCCCCACGCGCAGCTCCCCGAACGCCCGGGCGAGGCGCTGGCCGAAGTCGCGCGCGACGGCGTCGTGCACCAGGAAGCGGTTGGCCGCCACGCAGCTCTGACCCGAGTTGCGGAGCTTGGCGACCAGTGCGCCCTCGACCGCGGCGTCGAGGTCGGCGTCCGCGAAGACGAGGAACGGCGCGTTGCCTCCGAGCTCCATCGAGGTCCGCAGGACCTGGTCCGCGGCCCCCTTGAGGAGCGTGCGGCCCACGCCTGTGGACCCGGTGAAGGAGAGCTTGCGCAGGCGCGGGTCTGCGAGAAGGGGAGTGGTCACCTCCGACGCCGACGACGTCGGCACGACGTTGACCACGCCCGTCGGCAGACCGCGGTCCTCCAGGTGCCCACGGATGATCTCCGCGACCAGGGACGTCGTGAGCGGGGTCAGGTGCGCGGGCTTGATCACCACCGTGCAGCCCGCGGCGAGCGCCGGGCCGATCTTGCGCGTCGCCATGGCGATCGGGAAGTTCCACGGCGTGATGAGCAGCGCCGGACCCACGGGGCGGCGCGAGACGAGCTGACGGTTCGCCCCGCCCGGCGCTGTGCGGACCAGGCCGTCGGTGCGCACGGCCTGCTCGGCGTACCAGCGCAGGAACTCGGCGCCGTACACGACCTCGGCGCGCGCCTCGGCGAGCGGCTTGCCGCACTCGGCCGTGATGAGCGCGGCGATGTCGTCGGCGCGGGCGGTCAGCGTCGCGAAGACCGCGCGCAACAGCTCGGAGCGTTCGCGCGGCGCGACGGCGCGCCAGGCCGGGGCTGCGGCGTGCGCAGCCTCGAGCGCGCGCAGGCCGTCCGCGGGGCTCGCGTCCGAGACGTCGAACAGGACCTCCTCGGTCGCCGGGTCGGCGACCTCGAACGTCCGACCGTCCTCGGCCGGGCCCCACTGGCCACCGATCAGCAGCCCGGTCGGCAGGTGCGAGACCAGGGCGGGGGACAGGGCGTTCGTGGCGGGCGACATGGTTCGAGTATCACGCGCCGCGCGCGGGTTCGCATCGACGCGTAGACGTCCTCCTGCGACCCGCCGAGGTGACCTGCGCCTCGAACGCCGCAGAACCTCCCGCCCGGACCGCCTCCACCGGTGGACCGACACGCCGTTTCGGTCGCGCGCGCGGTAGTTTGTGCACATGGCACTTCCCCCCACGCAGGCCCGACCGTTCGGCGCCGTCCTGACCGCGATGGTCACCCCGATGACCCTCGCCGGAGAGATCGACCTCGACGCAGCGGTCAAGGTCGCGAAGCACCTCGTGGACAACGGGAACGACGGGATCGTCCTCAGCGGGACCACGGGGGAGTCGCCCACGACGCACGCACCGGAGAAGGCGGAGCTGGTCCGCGCGGTGGTCGACGCCGTCGGGGACCGTGCGCACGTGATCGCCGGCGCCGGCTCGAACGACACCCAGCACGCCGTCCGCATGGCCGAGCAGGCCGCCGAGGCGGGCGCCCACGGGCTCCTCGTCGTGAGCCCCTACTACTCGCGTCCCTCCCAGGAGGGGCTGTACCGCCACATCACGGCGGTCGCCGACGCCACGCCCCTGCCCGTCATGATCTACGACGTGCCCGGCCGTGCTGGCGTCCGCATCGCCCCGGCCACCATCGAGCGCCTCGCCGCGCACGAGCGGATCGTGGCGAACAAGGACGCCTCGGGCGACGTCTACACCGCGGCCAGGCTCATCGAGTCGACCGGGCTCGCCTGGTACAGCGGCGACGACAGCATGCTGCTGTCGTTCCTCGCGCACGGCGCGGTCGGCATCGTCTCCGTGGCCGCCCACGCGGTCGGCTCGCGCTTCGCCCAGGTCGTCTCGGCGTTCGACGCCGGTGACCACGCGGCGGCCCTCGCGGCCTTCCGCTCCGTCACCCCGACGATCGACGCCATCAACGGAGCGGGCTTCCAGGCCGTCATGGCCAAGGCCGCGCTCCAGCTCCTCGGAGTCACCGAGAACCGATACCTCAGGCTGCCGTACGTCGCAGCCACGGACGACGAGGTCGCCGTCGTCCGCGCCGGTCTGGAGGCCTCCGGCCTGCTGGACCCGGTGACCCCGCGGCCACGCTGAAACACGCTGAACTACAGGCCAGGAGGCCCCGTGAGCCACCCTCACCCCGAACTCTCCCTCCCCCCCGCGCTGCAGGCAGGTGCCCTGCGCATCGTCGCCCTCGGCGGACTCGGCGAGGTCGGACGCAACATGGCCGTCCTCGAGTACGACGGGCGTCTGCTCGTCATCGACTGCGGCGTCCTCTTCCCCGAGGACAACCAGCCCGGCGTGGACCTGATCCTGCCGGACTTCGACTACATCAAGGATCGTCTCGACGACATCGAGGCGATCATCCTGACGCACGGGCACGAGGACCACATCGGTGCCGTGCCGTACCTGCTGCGCCTGCGCCGCGACATCCCCCTGGTGGGCTCGCAGCTCACGCTCGCTTTCATCTCGGCCAAGCTCAAGGAGCACCGCATCGCCCCCGTGACCCGTGTGGTCAAGGAGGACGAGACGGTCGCGTTCGGCCCCTTCAGCTGCGAGTTCGTCGCGGTCAACCACTCGATCCCGGACGCGCTCGCGGTCGCGGTCACCACGGGGGCCGGCACGGTCCTGCACACGGGCGACTTCAAGATGGACCAGCTGCCGCTCGACGGTCGCGTCACGGACCTGCGCGCGTTCGCGCGCCTGGGCGAGAAGGGAGTCGACCTGTTCATGGTCGACTCGACCAACGCCGAGGTCCCGGGCTTCGTGACCCCCGAGGTCGAGATCGGCCCCGTCCTGGACAGCGTCTTCGGCGCCTCGGACAAGCGGATCATCGTCGCGTCGTTCTCCTCGCACGTGCACCGCGTCCAGCAGGTCCTCAACGCCGCGCACAACCACGGGCGCCGCGTCGCGCTCGTCGGGCGCTCGATGGTCCGCAACATGGGCATCGCGGCCGAGCTCGGCTACCTCAAGGTGCCGGACGGCGTCCTCATCGACCTCAAGAAGGTCGACTCGCTGCGCGACGACGAGATCGTGCTCATGTGCACGGGCTCGCAGGGCGAGCCCATGGCCGCTCTGTCGCGCATGGCCAACGGCGACCACAAGGTCTCGGTCGGCCACGGCGACACCGTGATCCTCGCGTCGTCGCTCATCCCCGGCAACGAGAACGCGGTGTTCCGCATCATCAACGGCCTCACGCGCCTCGGGGCGCGCGTCGTGCACGGTGGCAACGCCAAGGTGCACGTCTCGGGCCACGCGAGCGCGGGCGAGCTCATCTACTGCTACAACATCCTGCGGCCCAAGAACGTCATGCCGGTGCACGGCGAGGTCCGTCACCTCGTGGCGAACGGTGCGCTCGCGGTCAAGACCGGCGTACCCGCGGACCGCGTCGTCCTCGCCGAGGACGGCGTGGTCGTCGACCTCGTCGACGGCAAGGCCTCGGTCGTGGGCGCGGTGCCGTGCGGCTACGTGTACGTGGACGGGTCGAGCGTCGGCGAGCTCACGGACGCCGAGCTCAAGGACCGTCAGATCCTCGGCGAGGAGGGCTTCATCTCGCTGTTCGCCGTGGTCGACTCCGCGACGGGCAAGGTCATCGCCGGCCCGCACATCCTCGCGCGCGGTTTCGCCGAGGACGACGCCGTGTTCGAGGACGTCCGCCCGCAGGTCGTCCAGGCCCTCGAGGACGCCATCTCGGGTGGCGCCACCGACGTGCACCAGCTCCAGCAGGTCATGCGCCGCGTGGTCGGGCGCTGGGTGTCGAACCGCCTGCGTCGTCGCCCGATGATCGTCCCGGTCGTCGTCGAGGCGTAGCCGACGGATCGTCCGAAGGGCCCGTCCTCCC
>NZ_JBHUAD010000201.1:0-7451 GCF_042789955.1 Oerskovia sp. NPDC056781 | reverse complement strand
CCCGGGTGCCCTGGCGCCGTCTCAGGCCGCGTGCGTGCGCAACGGCGCAGGTTCGAGGAGCACGGGGAAGTTCACCGAGCGCGCCAGGAAGCAGTGGTCGTGCGCGCGGCGGTGGATCTCGGCGACGGCGGACTCGGTGACCCCGGGCCCGTCGTCGACCACGACGTGCGGGTGCAGCGTGACGTCCGTGAACTGACCAGCGCCCGCGGACTCGACCCGCATGGTGCCGGTCACCTCGTCCGTGTAGTCACGTACGACGACCCCCGCGGCCGACGCGAGGTGCAGGAACCACAGCATGTGGCACTGCGACAGGCTCGCGACGAACAGCTCCTCGGGGCTGTACCGGCTCGGGTCGCCGCGGAACGCGGGATCGGCCGAGCCGGGGAGCGTCGGCCGACCGGCGAGATCGACGTCGTGGTCCCGGCTGTACGCGGTGTAGGTGGTGGTTCCGGTCTGGCCTGCGCCGGTCCAGCGGACGGTCGCGGCGTAGGAGTGAAGGGCGCCCATGCGGTCACCCTAGCGGCGGTCGGGCGTTCGTGTGTGACGGGCGTCACGTGTCGCGCGCCGACGCGGGTCCTGACTGTGGGTGCGCTGTCCTAGGCTGGCGGACATGGCTGATCCGTCCTCGTACCGCCCCGCACCGGGGGAGATCCCCACGTCACCGGGCGTGTACCGCTTCCGCGACGAGCACGGCCGCGTCATCTACGTCGGCAAGGCGAAGAACCTGCGTGCGCGCCTCGGCAGCTACTTCCAGGACCTGTCGAACCTCCACTACCGCACCCAGACGATGGTCACGACGGCCGCCTCGGTCGAGTGGACGGTCGTGGGTACCGAGGTCGAGGCCCTCGCGCTCGAGTACTCGTGGATCAAGGAGTTCGACCCGCGGTTCAACGTCAAGTACCGCGACGACAAGTCCTACCCGTACCTCGCGGTGACCCTGGGGGAGAAGTTCCCGCGCGCGCAGGTCATGCGTGGCGCCAAGCGCCCGGGGACCCGTTACTTCGGTCCCTACGGGCACGCCTGGGCGATCCGCGAGACGCTCGACCTGCTGCTGCGGGTCTTCCCGGTCCGCACGTGCTCGGCGGGCGTCCTCAAGCGGGCCCAGCAGACGGGGCGCCCGTGCCTGCTCGGCTACATCGACAAGTGCTCGGCGCCCTGCGTCGGCCGCATCACGCCCGAGGACCACCATGCGCTCGCCGAGGACTTCTGCGACTTCATGGCGGGTGACACCGCGAAGTTCATCCGCCGGGTCGAGGCGAAGATGAAGGAGGCGGCAGCAGCCATGGAGTACGAGCAGGCCGCCCGCCTGCGCGACGACATCCTGGCTCTCGAGCGGGCCATGGAGAAGAACGCCGTCGTGCTCGGCGACGCGACCGACGCGGACATCTTCGCGCTCGCGGGTGACGAGCTCGAGGCCGCGGTGCAGGTCTTCCACGTGCGCGGTGGCCGCATCCGTGGGCAGCGTGGCTGGATCGTCGAGAAGGTCGAGGACGTGACCGACGCCGAGCTCGTCGAGCACCTCCTGCAGCAGGTCTACGGCTCGGTCGACGAAGCCCTCGGCGACTCCTCGACCCCGTCGTCGAGCGTCGTCCCCCGGGAGGTCCTCGTCCCGGTCCTGCCGCCCGACACCGAGCAGGTCGTCGCGTGGCTCACGGGCCTGCGGGGCGCCAAGGTCGACGTGCGGGTACCCCAGCGCGGGGACAAGCGCGAGCTCGCGGCGACCGTGCACAAGAACGCCGAGCACGCCCTCGCGCTGCACCGCACGCGTCGCGCGGGCGACCTGACCACCCGCAGCCAGGCGCTGCGCGAGATCCAGGAGGCGCTGGGCCTCGACACCGCGCCGCTGCGCATCGAGTGCTACGACGTGTCCACCACGCAGGGCACGCACCAGGTCGCGTCCATGGTCGTCTTCGAGGACGGGCTCGCGCGCAAGAGCGAGTACCGCCACTTCGCGATCCGCGGCCCCGAGGGACTGGGCGCGCGTGACGACACCGCGGCCATGCACGAGGTCATCACGCGTCGTTTCAAGCGCTACCTCGCGGACCGCTCCCAGGCCACGGACGTCGAGATGGACCTGGGGGCCGACGACGACACCGCGCGCGACGCGGACGCCGTCGCTGCGGGCTACGTCCCGCGCTCGGGCGAGGTGGGCGCGGACGCCCCTGCGGGTCGCGCCGCCCGCTTCGCCTACCCGCCCAACCTCGTCGTGGTCGACGGCGGGCCGCCCCAGGTCGCCGCGGCCGCCCGGGCCCTCGCCGAGCTCGGGATCGACGACGTCGCGCTCTGCGGGCTCGCGAAGCGGTTGGAGGAGGTCTGGCTGCCGGGGGAGGACTACCCCGTGATCCTGCAGCGAAGCTCCGAGGGGCTGTACCTGCTGCAGCGGGTCCGGGACGAGGCCCACCGGTTCGCGATCTCCTATCACCGCAAGAAGCGCGGCAAGGCCATGACCGTGTCCGTGCTGGACGACGTCCCGGGTCTCGGGCCCGCGCGCAAGAAGGCGCTCCTCACCCATTTCGGCTCGCTCAAGCGGTTGCGTGCGGCGTCTGCGGAGGAGATCGCGACCGTCCCCGGCATGGGAGCTGCGACCGCGGCGGCGGTCGTGACGGCGCTCGGACCCACGACGCCGTCACCCGCCCGCGGCGCGGCGCCCGACGACGCCCCGACCGATTCGCCCGAGGACGCCGCACCGGTGACCGACGCGTCCGAGGAGGGGGCACCGGCGTGACCTCTCAGGGCGGGTGCTCGCCCGCGTGGACCGCGCCGCGCGAGGTGCGCGGCGTCGTCGGGCGGGGGCCTGGGGCCGGACACGCCCGGGACGCCCGCAGGGGTCGTCCGGGCCCGGCGCTCCGCGACCGGCTGGCATGCTGGTGACATGAGCACCGAACCCTCCCCGACGACCGTCCCGCAGGGCATCCCCGCGATCGAGGCGACCACGCACGCCCCTGAGCGGTCCGACGCCGAGGTCCTGGTGATCACCGGGATGTCGGGCGCCGGGCGCTCGCGGGCGGCCGCGGTGCTCGAGGACCTGGACTGGTACGTCGTCGACAACATGCCGCCGCGCATGCTCGTCCCCCTCGTCGACATGATGACCCGGGCAGGGTCGAGCGTGCAGCGGATCGCGGCCGTCGTCGACGTGCGCGGAGGCGGCTTCTTCACCGACCTCCTCGACGTCCTCAAGCACTTGCGCGACGCCGGGGTCTTCTACCGGATCCTGTTCCTCGACGCGTCCGACGAGGTCCTCGTGCGTCGCTACGAGCAGGTTCGACGCCCGCACCCGCTGCAGGGCAACGGGCGGATCCTGGACGGGATCGCGGAGGAGAGGCGGCTGGTCGCGAGCGTCGAGGAGCGGGCCGACGTCGTGATCGACACCTCCGAGCTCAACGTCCACGACCTCGCCCGGGAGGTCCGCGCCGCCGTCGCCCAGGGGACCCCCGACACGCTGCGCATCAACGTGGTCTCCTTCGGGTTCAAGTACGGGATCCCGCTCGACGCGGACCACGTCGTCGACATGCGGTTCCTCGCGAACCCGTACTGGATCACCGAGCTGAGGCACCTCACCGGACGCGACCAGGCCGTGCGGGACTACGTCCTGGCCCGCCCGGGGGCCCTCGAGTTCGTCGACAGGTACGTCAGTGCGCTCGAGCCCGTCCTGGCCGGCTACCTGGCCGAGGAGAAGCGGTACGTGACCATCGCCGTGGGCTGCACGGGCGGCAAGCACCGGTCCGTCGCCATCTCCGAGGTGCTCGCCCAGCGGCTGCGTGCCGTGGGGCAGCGCGTCACGGTGACGGCCCGCGACCTCGGCAAGGAGTAGTCGTGACCCTCGCCAACCCGGCGGTCGTCGCGCTCGGCGGCGGGCACGGCCTGTCCGCGACGCTCTCGGCGCTGCGACTCATGTCCGACCGGATCACGGCCGTCGTGACGGTCGCCGACGACGGCGGATCCTCCGGGCGCCTGCGCACCGAGCTCGGTGTGCTCCCGCCCGGGGACCTGCGCATGGCGCTCGCGGCCCTGTGCGACGACTCGGAGTGGGGCCGGACGTGGAGCTCGGTCCTGCAGCACCGGTTCTCCTCGAGCGGCGACCTCGACCAGCACGCGGTCGGGAACCTCCTGATCGTCGCGCTGTGGGAGCTGCTCGACGACCCGGTCGCGGGTCTCGACTGGGTCGGCAGGCTCCTGGGCGCCAGGGGGCGGGTCCTGCCCATGGCCGCGGTCCCTCTCGGCATCGAGGTCGACGTGCGGACGGCCGAGGGCCTGGCGACCATCGTCGGGCAGAGCCAGGTCGCGGTGACCCACGAACGCATCGAGCAGCTCCGGCTCGTGCCTCCCGACCCGCCGGCCTGCCCCGAGGCCGTGGACGCCGTCATGGGCGCCGACTGGGTGGTCCTCGGACCGGGCTCCTGGTACTCCTCGGTCATGCCGCACCTGCTCGTCCCCGAGCTCGCGCGAGCCCTGCACGAGACCACGGCCCGGCGCTGCGTCGTCCTCAACCTCTCGAACAGCTCGGGCGAGACCTACGGGCTGACGGCCACGGACCATCTCGAGGCCCTGCACAAGCACGCACCCAGCCTCCGCATCGACGCGGTGCTCGCGGACCCGAGCGCGGTCGACGACGTCGGTCTGCTCGCGGACGAGTCGGCCCGCACGGGCGCCCGGCTGCTGCTGCGCCAGGTGGGGCGGTCGGACGGCACGCCGCGGCACGATGCGCTGCGGCTCGCGGCCGCTCTGCGCGACGTCTTCGACGGGGCCCTGGGAGACGTGGGTACCGCCTCGGGCTGAGGCGTACCGGCCACGACGAACCCGTGCGAGCAGGCCGCTGTCGGTGACCGTCCGGCACCGGTCGGCGACAGGGCCCCCAGCGCTCTATGCAGGAGCTCGAGAGGTTGGCCGCACGGTCGCCGTGGTGCCGTGCCACGGCGCGTCTCCTGGTAGAAGGCGGTCACGATCGTTGCTCGTTGATGGGAGGATGTCGGCATGGCGTTGACGGCACAGGTGAAGGACGAGCTCGCGCGACTCAAGGTGGACAAGACCTCCTGCCGCAAGGCGGAGGTCTCTGCCATGCTGCGGTTCTCCGGAGGGTTGCACATCATCTCGGGGCGCATCGTGATCGAGGCGGAGCTGGACACGGCGATCGCCGCCCGTCGGCTCCGGCAGACGATCAGCGACGTGTACGGCCACACGAGCGAGCTGATCGTGGTCTCGGCCGGAGGGCTGCGACGCAGCAGCCGGTACGTCGTGCGGGTCGTCAAGGACGGCGAGTCGCTCGCCCGGCAGACGGGCCTGCTCGACAACCGGGGCCGCCCGGTGCGCGGGCTGCCGCCGCAGGTCGTCTCCGCCGGGGTCGGGGAGGCCGAGGCCGCGTGGCGCGGCGCCTTCCTGGCGCACGGCTCGCTGACCGAGCCCGGACGCTCGTCGGCCCTCGAGGTGACGTGCCCCGGGCCCGAGGCGGCGCTCGCGCTCGTCGGCGCCGCGCGGCGACTGGGGATCGCCGCGAAGGCGCGCGAGGTCCGTGGGGTGGACCGGGTCGTGATCCGGGACGGCGAGGCGATCAGCGCGATGCTGACCCGCCTCGGGGCCCACGAGACCGTGGTCGTCTGGGAGGAGCGGCGCCAGCGCCGCGAGGTGCGCGGGACGGCCAACCGGCTCGCGAACTTCGACGACGCGAACCTGCGCCGGTCGGCCCGGGCTGCGGTGGCTGCCGGGGCCCGCGTCGAGCGTGCGTTCGAGATCCTGGGCCCCGACCTGCCGGACCACCTCCGGGAGGCGGGGGAGCTGCGGCTCGCCCACAAGCAGGCCTCGCTCGAGGAGCTGGGTCAGCTCGCCGAGCCGCCGCTGACGAAGGACGCCGTGGCGGGCCGTATCCGCAGGCTCCTGTCGACCGCCGACAAGCGGGCGGCCGAGCTCGGGATCCCGGACACCGAGGCCGGCCTGAGCCCGGACCTGCTCGACGTCTGACGGGACGGCCGGGCCGCCTCGTCCGCGGGTGCGGCGGGGCCGCTGCACGTTCTCGTGGGGGCCCGGCGCGCTCGTCGAGCGGACATGGTCGGCGCGCCGGGTGTGATGTCGGTCTCGGACCCCGGTCACATTCCCACGGTGCGTCCGTGGGCGTCTCAGATCCGCCTCCAGGTCACGGGATGGGGAGCATTGGGTATAGGATCGGGGATGTCAGGTGACAAAGACGTGCTCCTTCACTGAGGTCTTCGGGACCCTGTTGAGTCGCAGCTGTCGCTGTGGCCCTGCGAGATCCCCGGAGTCCACGCCGCGAGGCATCCAGTGGGGGAGTACTTCGCCGTTACCACCTACGTACGCCGTAGTACGTGATCGTTCGGCATCAACCGTGTGCGTCGGAAACACCGGCGCGCCCTGAGGAGGGCATTGTGACCATCCGCGTCGGTATCAACGGCTTCGGTCGTATCGGACGTAACTTCTTCCGCGCCATCATCGCGTCGGGGGCGGACATCGAGATCGTGGGTGTCAACGACCTCACGGACAACAAGACGCTCGCGCACCTGCTGAAGTACGACACCGTCCTGGGTCGTTTCCCGCTGAGCGTCGACTTCGACGAGAACAACATCATCGTCGACGGCAAGGCCATCCGTGCCCTCGAGGAGCGCGACCCCGCGAACCTGCCCTGGGCCGAGCTCGGCGCCGACATCGTCATCGAGTCGACCGGCTTCTTCACCGACGCGACCAAGGCCAAGGCTCACATCGAGGCCGGCGCCAAGAAGGTCATCATCTCCGCTCCGGCGAAGAACGAGGACGGCACCTTCGTCGTCGGCGTGAACCACGAGCAGTACGACCCCGCGACGCAGCACATCATCTCCAACGCGTCGTGCACCACGAACTGCCTCGCCCCGATGGCCAAGGCCCTCAACGACGCGATCGGCATCGAGCGCGGTCTCATGACCACGATCCACGCGTACACGGGTGACCAGAACCTCCAGGACGGCCCCCACAAGGACCTGCGTCGCGCCCGTGCGGCCGCGCAGAACATCGTCCCCACCTCGACCGGTGCGGCCAAGGCCGTCGCCCTCGTGCTCCCCGAGCTCAAGGGCAAGCTCGACGGCTTCGCGATGCGCGTCCCCGTCATCACCGGTTCGGCCACGGACCTCACGTTCACCGCCTCGAAGACCGTCACGGTCGAGGAGGTCAACGCTGCGGTCAAGGCTGCCGCAGAGGGCCCGCTCAAGGGCGTCCTGAAGTACGTCGACGACGACATCGTCTCCTCGGACATCGTCACGGACCCGCACACCTCGATCTTCGACTCGAAGCTCACCAAGGTGAGCGGCGACCTGGTCAAGGTCGTCGCCTGGTACGACAACGAGTGGGGCTACTCCAGCTCGCTCGTCTCGCTCACGCAGTACGTGGGTGCTCGTCTCTGATCTCCGTCCTACGTGACGTGAGGTGAATTCTGCGTCCGCGTGCGTGGCCGGCCCGGTTGGCCGCCCATGCAC
>NZ_JBHUAD010000200.1:0-7493 GCF_042789955.1 Oerskovia sp. NPDC056781 | reverse complement strand
CCCGCCCCCGCCCGGGCCTTTACGGCCATGTACGCTAACGCGGGGGGGGGGGGGTTCCCCCCGCGCCGGGCGGGGGGGGTTAACAGGGGGGGGCGCCGCCGTCGGGCGCCCCCCTTTCCACTGCCCTGTCGAGCCGCTAGGAGCGCGCACCGTGTCAGACGTTCTCTCGTCACCCTTGTCCATCACTCTCGACGGGGAACGGACCACGGTGGAGACGGGGACGACCGGCGTGGACCTGTTCCAGGGTCGCCGCGACGTCGTCGTCCTGCGTGTGAACGGTCAGCTCAAGGACCTCGACACCGCCGTCGCCGAGGGCGACGAGGTCGAGGGCGTGACCATCGACTCGCCCGACGGGCTCGACGTGCTGCGCCACTCCGCCGCGCACGTCCTGGCCCAGGCCGTCCAGCAGGTCAACCCCGACGCCAAGCTCGGCATCGGCCCGCCCATCCGCGACGGCTTCTACTACGACTTCGACGTCGAGACCCCGTTCACCCCCGACGACCTCAAGGCCCTCGACAAGGCGATGGCCCGCATCGTCAAGGACGGCCAGACGTTCAAGCGTCGCGTCGTGACCGAGGACGAGGCGCGCGCCGAGCTCGCGAACGAGCCCTACAAGCTCGAGCTGATCGGCCTCAAGGGCTCCGGCTCGGTCGACGATGAGGCAGGGGAGGGCGTGTCGGTCGAGGTCGGTGCCGGTGAGCTCACCATCTACGACAACCTGCGTCGCGACGGCTCCGTGGCCTGGAAGGACCTGTGCCGCGGCCCGCACCTGCCCAGCACGCGCCTCGTCGGCAACGGCTTCCAGCTCATGCGCAGCGCCGCCGCCTACTGGCGCGGCAGCGAGAAGAACCCCCAGCTCCAGCGCGTCTACGGCACGGCCTGGCCCACCAAGGACGAGCTGCGCGCCTACACCGAGCGCCTGGCCGAGGCCGAGCGCCGCGACCACCGTCGCCTGGGCGTCGAGCTCGACCTCTTCTCGTTCCCGGACGAGATCGGCTCCGGCCTCGCGGTCTTCCACCCCAAGGGCGGGATCATCCGCAACGAGATGGAGGAGTACTCGCGCAAGCGGCACATCGAGGCGGGCTACTCGTTCGTCAACTCCCCGCACATCACCAAGGAGAAGCTGTACCAGGTCTCCGGGCACCTCGACTGGTACGCCGAGGGCATGTACCCCCCCATGCACCTCGACGAGGAGCGCGACGCCGACGGCACGCTGCGCCGCGCCGGGCAGAACTACTACCTCAAGCCCATGAACTGCCCCATGCACAACCTGATCTTCGACGCGCGCGGCCGCTCGTACCGTGAGCTCCCGCTGCGCCTCTTCGAGTTCGGGACGGTCTACCGCTACGAGAAGTCGGGCGTCGTGCACGGTCTGACCCGGGCCCGCGGCTTCACCCAGGACGACGCGCACATCTACTGCACGCGCGACCAGATGAAGTCCGAGCTGACCGACGCGCTCAACTTCGTCCTCGACCTGCTCAAGGACTACGGGCTCGACGACTTCTACCTCGAGCTCTCGACGCGCGACCCCGAGAAGTCGGTCGGCACGGACGACGCCTGGGATGAGGCGACCGAGACGCTGCGTCAGGTCGCCGAGGAGTCGGGCCTGGCCCTCGTGCCGGACCCGGGCGGCGCCGCGTTCTACGGCCCCAAGATCTCGGTCCAGGCCAAGGACGCGATCGGCCGCACCTGGCAGATGTCGACCATCCAGCTCGACTTCAACCTGCCGGAGAAGTTCGACCTCGAGTACCAGGCCTCGGACGGCACGCGTCAGCGCCCCGTCATGATCCACCGCGCGTTGTTCGGCTCGATCGAGCGCTTCTTCGCGGTGCTCACCGAGCACTACGCGGGCGCGTTCCCGGCCTGGCTCGCGCCGGTCCAGGTCGTCGCCGTGCCGGTCGCCGAGCCCTTCAACGACTACCTGGCAGACGTCGTCGCCCAGCTCCGGGCCCAGGGGATCCGTGCCGAGGTCGACTACTCGGACGACCGCTTCGGCAAGAAGATCCGCACGGCCAGCACCCAGAAGGTGCCGTTCGTGCTCATCGCCGGCGGCGAGGACGTCGAGGCCGGCGCGGTGTCGTTCCGGTACCGCGACGGGCGCCAGGACAACGGCGTGCCCGTGGCCGAGGCCATCGAGCGGATCGTGTCTGCGGTCCGCGAGCGCAGCCAGGTCTGACGCGTGACGTCGGACGGCGCAGGGGCCGGGTACTCGGTCGAGGGCCCGGAGGGGCATCCTCGGTTCGACGACGGGATGGACCGGTTGTGGACCCCGCACCGGATGGTCTACATCGGTGGGCAGGACAAGCCGGTCGACGACCGGTCGTCGTCGTGCCCGTTCTGCCGGGTCCCTGCGCTGTCCGACGAGGACGGGTTGGTGGTGGCGCGGGGCACGTGGTGCTTCGTGGTGCTCAACCTGTACCCGTACAACCCGGGGCACCTGATGGTGTGCCCGTACCGGCACGTGTCGGACTACACGGAGCTGACGCCCGAGGAGACCGACGAGCTGGCGCGGTTGTCGCAGCGGGCGATGCAGGTCACGCGTGCGGTGTCGGGTCCTGACGGTTTCAACCTGGGCATGAACCAGGGAGCTGTCGCGGGGGCCGGTATCGCGGCGCACCTGCACCAGCACGTGGTGCCGCGCTGGTCGGGGGACGCGAACTTCCTGCCGATCGTGGCGCACACCAAGGCGGTGCCGGAGCTGTTGGGGGACACCCGGGCCCGGTTGGCGGCGGCGTGGGGTGCGGCGCCGTCCGTGGCACCTGACCAGGCCGCCGTGGCGGACGAGAACGACGTGGCGCCGGTGGCGCCCACTTCCGAGGAGAGCTAGATGTTCGGTCGGCTGCGCGCCGTCGTGACGAAGTTGTTCACGCCGATCGCGGCGTTCCTGCTGCGCATCGGGGTGTCCCCGGACGCGGTCACGATCGTGGGGACGCTCGGGGTCGTGGCGTCCGCGCTGTGGCTGTTCCCGACGGGGCACCTGTTCGCGGGCACCATGGCGATCATGGTCTTCGCGTTCTCGGACGCTCTCGACGGTGTGATGGCACGGCTGTCGGGGCGCTCGGGTCCGTGGGGGGCGTTCCTGGACTCGACGCTGGACCGGCTGGCGGACGCCGCGATCTTCACGGGGCTGATCGTGTGGTTCGTGCGCACGGACGACACATGGGGCATCACGGCGGGGCTCGCGTGCCTTGTCCTGGGGTCGGTGGTCCCGTACGCGCGGGCCCGGGCCGAGGGGCTGGGCATGACGGCCGCCGTGGGGATCGCGGAGCGTGCCGACCGTCTGGTCGTGACGCTCGTCGCGGCGGGGCTCGTGGGTCTGGGTCTGCCCGTGACGGTGCTGGTCGTGGTCCTGGGCCTGCTCGCGGCCGCGAGCGCCGTGACGGTCGTGCAGCGGATGGCGACGGTGCGTCGTCAGGCGGTCGCTGCTGCGGGGGGTGCCCCGTCGGAGGGTGCTGCGGCGTCCGAGGGTGGTGCCTGAGGTGGGGGTGAGTGCGGACAAGGCGTTCACGTTCGCGTGGCGCAACGCGCACAAGGTGCCGGAGCCGGTGCTGCGCGGGTTGTTCACGGTGATCGCGGACGTGGCGTGGGCGTCGCGCAAGGGGGGTGTGCCGCAGCTGGAGAGGAATCTGGCGCGGGTGCGTCCGGACCTGGACGCGCGGGGGCTGCGCCGGTTGAGCCGGGCGGGTATGCGGTCCTACATGCGGTACTACCGGGAGGCGTTCACGTTGCCCGCGGCGTCGCCTGCGCAGATCGAGGCGCGGGTGCGGCTGGAGGGGTTCGAGAACTGCCTGCAGTTCACGTCGCAGGGGGTGACGCCGTTGCTGGCGCTGGGGCACATGGGCAACTGGGACCTGGCGGGGGCGTACGCGACGCCGCACATCGCGCCGGTGCTGACGGTCGCTGAGCGGCTCAAGCCCGAGGAGCTGTTCCAGGAGTTCCTGGCGTTCCGGAACTCGTTGGGGATCGAGATCCTGGCCCTGGGGGACGGGGACGTGTTCCGTGAGCTGATGCGCGGTGCGCGGGGGCCGGGCAAGCTCATCCCGTTGCTCGCGGACCGTGACCTGACGGAGCGCGGCGTGGAGGTGGACCTGTTCGGTGAGCGGGCCCGGGTGGCTGCGGGGCCGGCGGCGCTGGCGGTCTCGACGGGGGCGCCGTTGTTGACGGCGTCGATCCGGTACGAGCGGCTGACGGGGCCCCGGCGGCGGGCGGCGGGGACGCCGTGGGGGATCGTCATCCGGTTCTTCCCGCCGGTCGCGGTACCGGACGGTGTGCCGCGCAGCGAGCGGGTGGCGGCGGTGACGCAGGCGTGGGTCGACCAGCTGGCGGAGGGTGTGGCCGCGGACCCGGAGGACTGGCACATGCTGCAGAAGGTGTTCGTGGCGGACCTGGACCCGGACCGGTACGCCCGGACACGGGCGAAGGACGCGCAGGGTTCGACGGGTGGAGGGGCGGTGGGCTCGGCATGAGCCTGAAGGTCGGGATCGTGTGCCCGTACTCGTTCGACGTCCCGGGGGGTGTGCAGTTCCACATCCGGGACCTGGCGGAGGCGCTCATGGCGCAGGGGCACGAGGTGTCGGTGCTGGCCCCTGCGGACGAGGACACCCCGATCCCGGACTACATCACGTCCGCTGGTCGTGCGGTGCCGGTGAAGTACAACGGGTCGGTGGCGCGCATGACGTTCGGTCCGGTCACGGCGGCGCGGGTGCGCCGGTGGTTGGACGCGGGCCAGTTCGACGTGCTGCACCTGCACGAGCCGGTGACGCCGTCGTTGAGCATGCTGGCGCTGTGGATCGCGCAGGGTCCGATCGTGGCGACGTTCCACACGGCGCTGATCCGTTCGCGCGCGTTGCAGGTGGTGTACCCGTTGGTGCGCCAGAGCCTGGAGAAGATCTCGGCGCGCATCGCGGTCTCGGAGGACGCGCGGCGCACGCTCGTGGAGCACATGGGTGGTGACGCGGTCGTGATCCCGAACGGGGTGTACGTCGACACGTTCGCCGACGCGGAGCCGTCCGCGAAGTGGCAGGGGACCCCGGACGCGCCGACGATCGCGTTCCTGGGGCGCCTGGACGAGCCGCGCAAGGGCCTGCCGGTCCTGACGGCCGCGATCCCGCGCATCCTGGAGCAGGTCCCGGGGGCGCGCTTCCTGGTCGCGGGTCGTGGGGACCAGGGGCGCGCGGACGCCCTGGAGGCGTTGGGCGAGGCCGCGAGCGCCGTGGAGTTCCTGGGGTCGATCTCGGACGAGGAGAAGGCGTCGCTGCTGTCGTCGGTGGATCTGTACATCGCGCCGCAGACGGGCGGGGAGTCCTTCGGGATCGTGCTGGTGGAGGCGATGAGCGCGGGGGCGTGCGTGGTGGCCTCGGACCTGGGGGCGTTCCGCCGGGTCCTGGACGAGGGGGAGGCGGGGGCGTTGTTCCCGGTGGGGGACTCGGTCGCGTTGGCGGAGACGGTGGTGCGGGTGCTGGCGGACCCGGGCGGCAGGGAGCGGTACTGCGAGCGGGCGATCTCGTTCGTGCGCCGGTTCGACTGGTCGACGGTGACGGCGGAGGTGCTCGCGGTGTACGAGATGGCGTTGGCGGCGTCGGACGCGGTGATCCCGGTGCACGAGGACCCGGCGTCGCTGCGTGGCGGTCGCCGGTTGGGGTTGTGGCCCCGCCCGGAGCAGGAGAGGAGCCCGTCGTGACGTGGTCGGAGATCGCCATCATCGTGGTGGCGGTGGTGCTGGTGGCGGGGTGGGCCCTGTGGGTCGCGGCCTCGCGCCTGGACCGGTTGCACCGCAAGGTGATGGCGTCGCGGCTGGCGTTGGACGCGCAGCTCGAGCGGCGGGCGTCGACGGCGCTGGACCTGGCGCGGGCGGGGGAGCTGGACCCGGCGAGCTCGGTCCTGGTCGCGGAGGCGGCGTACGCGGTCCTGGACGACGACCTGCGCATGCGGGAGGTCGCGGCGGCGGTGCCGGGCCTGGCGGAGCTGGTGGCGGCCCCGGAGGGGGTGCGCGGGCCCGACGGCGGCACGCCCGTGGTGCGGGCGCCTCGCCTGCTGGCGGGGGTGGGGATGGCGCGGGCGATGGCGGAGAGCGACCTGTCGGCGACGTTGCGCGGGGCGCTCGAGGACCCGCAGGAGGTCGCGGAGATCCGGGCGTCGCCGGCGGGGGCGGAGCTGCTGGCCGCGTTGGCGGGGGCCTGGTACCGGGCGCAGATCGCCCGCCGGTTCCACAACGAGGCGGTCGCGCAGACGCAGCGCCTGCGCCGCACCTGGTACGCCCGGGCGTTCTCCCTGGCGGGGCACGCGCCCATGCCGGTCACGGTCGAGCTGGACGACGCGTGGCCGCCGGCGCTGGACCGCAACCCCTGAGCGGTGCCGGTGCCCGAGGGGTGAGCGCGCCTCCGTAGACTGGGGGTGACGTGCAAGCATGTCGGCGGCACGAGCGTGACCCCTGCTCGTGCGTCCCAACGTGAAGATTCGAGGTTTCGCGGTGTCCGTGGAGAATTCCGGCGAGAACAGCCCCCAGGTGACCGACGTCGTCGGCTCGGCCAAGGTCAAGCGCGGCATGGCCGAGATGCTCAAGGGCGGCGTCATCATGGACGTCGTCACGCCCGAGCAGGCGAAGATCGCGGAGGACGCCGGTGCGGTGGCCGTCATGGCCCTCGAGCGCGTCCCGGCGGACATCCGCGCCCAGGGTGGCGTCTCGCGCATGAGCGACCCCGACATGATCGACGGCATCATCGCGGCCGTGTCGATCCCCGTCATGGCCAAGGCGCGCATCGGCCACTTCGTCGAGGCGCAGGTGCTGCAGGCCCTGGGGGTCGACTACATCGACGAGTCCGAGGTCCTGACCCCGGCCGACTACGCGAACCACATCGACAAGTGGGCGTTCGACGCGCCGTTCGTGTGCGGCGCGACGAACCTGGGCGAGGCCCTGCGCCGGATCACCGAGGGTGCGGCCATGATCCGCTCCAAGGGCGAGGCCGGCACGGGCGACGTGTCCAACGCGACGACGCACATGCGCACCATCCGCGCCGAGATCCGCCGCCTGACCTCCCTGCCGGAGGACGAGCTGTTCGTCGCCGCGAAGGAGCTCCAGGCGCCGTACGAGCTCGTCAAGGAGATCGCCGCGACGGGCAAGCTGCCCGTCGTCATGTTCACCGCGGGCGGTATCGCGACCCCGGCCGACGCGGCCATGATGATGCAGCTCGGCGCCGAGGGCGTGTTCGTCGGCTCGGGCATCTTCAAGTCCGGCAACCCCGCCCAGCGTGCCGCGGCGATCGTCAAGGCCACCACGTTCTACGACGACCCGGCCGTCCTCGCGGACGTCTCGCGCGGCCTGGGCGAGGCCATGGTCGGCATCAACGTCGACGACATCCCCGTCCCTCACCGCCTCGCCGAGCGCGGCTGGTGACCCCGCGGGCCGGTCGGGCCGTCCCGGAGCCCCGGGGCCACGCCCCCGTGACCTCCTCGTGACGAGCCCCCCCGACCGGCCCGTCGGCCACGCCCCGACC
>NZ_JBHUAD010000199.1:0-7668 GCF_042789955.1 Oerskovia sp. NPDC056781 | reverse complement strand
GGGCCTCGTCGTCCTCGACTGGAACCTGCACTACGGGGTCAGCGCGACGCCGTCGGTCGAGCTCGACGACGTCGCCGCGACGATCCGCGACTCGGGCGCCCAGGTCGTGACGCTCCAGGAGGTCTCGCGCGGCTGGGTGCTGGGCGGTGGCATCGACATGGCGAGCTACCTCGCGCGCGCCACCGACATGGAGGTCGCGTTCGTCGGGGCGGCCGACCGCCAGTTCGGGAACGCGATCCTGTGGGACCCGGACACCGTCACGGTCTCCGACGTGTCGCGGACGTCGCTGCCCTTCGGCGCAGGGCCGCAGCACCGGTCCGCGATCTCCGCGACCGTCACGCCGGCGGACGGGACCGACCTGCGCGCCGCCTGGGCCGGCGGGCTGCGCGTGACCTCCGTGCACCTGCAGCACCGCCGCGAGAACACCCCGACCCGTCTCGACCAGCTCGAGACGCTCTTCACGGCCGAGCCGGTCGAGGGGGCCTACCTGCTCGCGGGGGACCTCAACGCCGAACCCGACTGGGACGAGATCACCCTCGTCGAGTCCCAGGGACTCGTGAGCGGGCAGGACCAGGCGGGGAACACGGACGACCTCACGTCCCCCGCGGACGCGCCACGCCACCGGATCGACTGGATGTTCGGCGCGGGCCTCGACTTCGAGCGCTTCCGGGTCCTGGACGACGTCTCGTCCGACCACCGTCCGCTCGTGACCGTGGTGCGACCCGCGCAGGAGCAGGAGCCCGCACCGGCCGGATAGCTGCGACCGGCCCCGACGGCTGGGCGCCCGACGGCCCGCCCCGCCGTCGGGGCCCGCGCCTCAGTCCTCGCGGTGGTGCAGCATGCGCGCGACCTCGGCGATCGACCCGGACAGCGACGGGTAGACCGTGAAGGCCTCCGCGACGTCGTCGACCGTGAGGCGGTGCGCGACCGCGAGCGTGATGGGGAAGATGAGCTCGCTCGCGCGCGGGGCCACGACGACACCGCCCAGGACGACGCTCGCCTCGGGGTGCGCGAACAGCTTGACGAACCCGTCACGCATGCCGAGCATCTTGGCGCGCGGGTTGCGGGCCAGCGGGAGCGTCGTGGTCACGTACTTGGACCCCTGCTCCTTGAGCTTCTCCTCGCTGTACCCGACGGTCGCGATCTCCGGGGCCGTGAAGATGTTCGCGGCCACCGTGCGCAGCTTGATGGGGCTCACGGCGTCGCCCAGGGCGTGCGACATGGCCACGCGGCCCTGCATCGCGGCGACCGAGGCGAGCGGCAGGATGCCCGTGCAGTCACCCGCCGCGTAGATGCCGCGCACCGAGGTGCGCGAGACCTTGTCGACCTGCACGTGGCCGCTCGGGGTCAGCCGCACCCCGGCCTCCTCGAGGCCGATGCCCGCGGTCGAGGGGATGGACCCGACGGCCAGCAGCACGTGCGAGCCCTTGACCACGCGACCGTCGGCGAGCGTGACCTCCACGCCCTCGTCGGTGCGCACGGCGGCCTCGGCGCGCGTGCGGGACATGACGGTCATGCCGCGCGAGCGGAAGACCCCCTCGATGAGCTCGGCCGCGTCGGCGTCCTCGCCCGGCAGCACGCGGTCGCGGCTCGAGACGAGCACGACGTCGGAGCCCAGCGCGTTGTAGGCGCCCGCGAACTCGGCACCCGTGACGCCCGAGCCCACGACGATCAGGCGCTCGGGGAGCTCCTTGAGGTTGTAGAGCTGGGTCCACGTGAGGATGCGCTCCCCGTCGGGGATCGCGGTCGGCAGCACGCGGGGCGTCGCGCCGAGCGCGAGGAGGATCACGTCGGCGTCGACCGAGACCTCGGCCGCGTCCTCCTGGAGCGTGACCTGGACGCGCGACGGGCCGTCGAGGCGCCCCTCGCCGATCAGGACGCGCACGCCCTCACGCTCGAGGCGCGCGTGGATGTCGGCGGACTGCGCGGCCGCGAGCGCCATGACGCGGGTGTTGACGGCGTCGAGGTCGACCATGTGGCGGCGCATCGCGGGGTGCGCCGCCTTGGCCGTGTCGACGGGCAGGCGGATGCCGAGGTCGGCGGCGCGGTCGGCGATGGTCATCCAGTCGGCCGTCGCGATGAGGGTCTTGGACGGCACCACGTCGGTGAGCACGGCGGCGCCGCCGAGCCCCTGGCGTTCGACGACGGTGACGTCGGCACCGAGCCGACGGGCGACGAGAGCCGCCTCGTAGCCTCCGGGTCCACCGCCCAGGATCACGATGCGGCTGGCCTGCAGGTCGGGGTTCTCGTTCGTCACAGGTGCCATTCTGTCAGCATCCGAGGGTCATTCGTGTCAGCATGCGGACACCACGACGCGCTGGGGCGAGGAGGGGCGTTCCGCGCGGCGCTGCGCCCCAGAACGGATAGCCTCGTCCTATGACGACGACCTTGTCTCTCGACGACCCCACGACCGACCCGTTCCTCGTGGCCCGCGCCGCTGCGGACCACATCGCCGAAGCCACCGGGATCGAGGGCCACGACGTCGCCCTCGTGCTCGGGTCGGGCTGGGGCGGGGCGGCAGAGCTCCTGGGCGACGTCGTCGCGGAGATCCCCACGAACGAGATCCCCGGGTTCTCGAAGCCTGCCGTCGCCGGTCATGTCGCGACGACGCGCTCGATCCGGATCGAGCGCGCCGACGGCTCGGTCCGTCACGCGCTCGTGCTCGGCTCGCGCACCCACCTGTACGAGGGCAAGGGCGTGCGCCACGTCGTCCACGGCGTGCGGACCGCGGCGGCGACCGGCGCGCAGACCGTGATCCTCACCAACGGGTGCGGCGGCCTGAACCTCGACCACGGCCCGGGCACCCCGGTGCTCATCCGCGACCACATCAACCTCACCGCCACCTCTCCGCTGGAGGGTGCGACCTTCGTCGACCTGACGGACCTGTACTCCTCGCGCCTGCGCGACCTGGCCAGGTCGGTCGACGGCTCGCTCGGCGAGGGCGTGTACGCCCAGTTCCCCGGCCCGCACTACGAGACCCCGGCCGAGGTCCGCATGGCGGGCATCCTGGGTGCGGACCTCGTCGGCATGTCGACCACGCTCGAGGCCATCGCAGCGCGTCACGCGGGGCTCGAGGTGCTGGGCATCTCGTTGGTCACGAACCTCGCCGCGGGCATCAGCCCGACGCCGCTCTCGCACGGCGAGGTCATCGAGGCCGGTCAGGCTGCGGGCCCCCGAATCAGTTCCCTGCTCGCCGAGATCGCGAAGCTGGTGTGACATGACGAACCCCCAGGACCACCTCGACGTCGACGACCCCGGCTACGAGGCCGGGCAGGGCCACGCGTCCTTCCTGGCGCAGGTCGAGGCCTGGATCGAGGCGGACCCCGAGCCCGCCGACCAGGCCGAGCTGCGCACGCTCCTCGCGGAGGCCGACTCCCCCGACCCGCGCGACCACGAGGTGCGCGCCCGGGCACGGGCCGAGCTGCGCGACCGCTTCGTCGGCACGCTCCAGTTCGGCACCGCGGGCCTGCGCGGCGAGATGGCTGCAGGACCCAACCGCATGAACCGCGCGGTCGTGATCCGGGCCGCTGCGGGCCTCGCGTCGTTCCTGCGCGACGCCCTGCCGGGGCAGACGCCGCGTGTCGTCATCGGGTACGACGCCCGGCACCACTCGCACACGTTCGCGCTCGACAGCGCCGCGGTGTTCACGGCCGCGGGCGTCGAGGCGTCGATCCTGCCGGCCGCCCTCCCGACGCCTGTGCTCGCCTACGCGGTGCGGCACCTGGGCGCCGACGCGGGCGTCATGGTCACCGCGAGCCACAATCCCCCGGCGGACAACGGCTACAAGGTGTACCTCGGCGGCCGCGTGGTCACGGACTCGGGCCAGGGGGCGCAGATCGTGCCCCCGTACGACGCCGGGATCGCAGCCGCGATCGACCGCTCGCCCGTGGCCGCGCAGGTCCCCCGCGCGACCGACGGCTGGACGGTCCTGGGCCGCGACCTCGCGCTCGGCTACGTCGAGTCCGTGGGCCGCCTGTCCGACGGCGCCGCGCGCGACCTGCGCATCGTCGCCACCCCGCTGCACGGCGTGGGCGGCGAGGTGCTCGACCGGGTCCTTCGGAACGCGGGCTTCACCGACGTCATCAGCGTCGCCGAGCAGTTCGAGGCGAACCCGCTGTTCCCGACCGTGGCCTTCCCCAACCCGGAGGAGCCCGGCGCGATCGACCTCGCGCTCGCGTACGCGCAGGACGCCAAGGCGGACCTCGTGATCGCGAACGACCCCGACGCCGACCGGTGCGCCCTCGCGGTGTACGACCCGCGCGTCGGGACCTACCAGGGGGCCGAGACCGCCCGGTCGAACGGGTGGCGCATGCTGCACGGCGACGAGGTGGGCTCGCTGCTCGGCGAGGAGATCGGGCGACGTGCGGCACACGGCGGACCCGACCGTGCCGATCACGGGACCCCGTTCTTCGCGAGCTCGATCGTGTCCTCGCGGCTGCTGCGCAAGATCGCCGACAGCCACGGGCTGGGCTACTCCGCGACGCTCACGGGCTTCAAGTGGATCTCGCGCGTCGACGGGCTGGTCTACGGCTACGAGGAGGCGCTCGGCTACTGCGTCGATCCTCAGGTCGTGCGGGACAAGGACGGCATCAGCGCCGCTCTGCTCCTCGCGCAGCTCGCGAACCGGCTCAAGGCCGAGGGGCGCACGCTCGTCGACGCGCTCGACGACCTGGCCCGCGCTCACGGCCTGCACGTGACCGACCAGCTCTCGGCCCGGTTCACCGACCTCGACCAGATCCCGGCGGCCATGTCCCGGCTGCGCGCGGCGCCTCCGCGCACGCTCGCAGGCTCGGGGGTCAGCGACGTCGTCGACCTGTCCGAAGGGCTCGACGGGCTCCCGCCGACCGACGGCGTCCGGCTGCTGTCCGCGGACGGCACCCGGGTCATCGTGCGCCCCAGCGGCACCGAGCCCAAGGTCAAGTGCTACCTCGAGGTGATCGTCCCGGTCGCGCCCGACGCGAGCTCCGACGACCTCACGGCCGCCCGGGCCTTCGCGCGGACGCGCCTCGACCAGGTCCGGGCAGACGTGGCGGCGGCGCTCGGGATCTGACGGCGCAGGCGCCCGGCGCCGCGACTCCATGACGACGAGGGCCGTCGTCCGCTCCGCGAGGAGCGGGCGGCGGCCTTCGTCGTGCGCGCGGCGGGCCCTCCCGGCCCTCAGCCGAGCGCGACCGTCGTGCCGCCCGACAGGAACGAGTCGTGCAGCTCAAGGCTCGCCGGCACCGCGTCGGCCGGTACGTCGAACACCACGACCCCCTGGATCGAGTTGCCGGGGTTGATGTCGTTGAGGAAGCTGTTGGCGTCCCCCAGGTAGATCCCGGCCGTCGAGTCGGCCGAGTGCTCACGCCCCTGCGCGTCGAAGAGCTTCTGCGAGCTCGCGTCGAACATCTGGGCAGCGTCCCCGACGTTGGTCACCGTGACGTGCACCAGCACGAACTGCCCCTGAGCGTCCACACCCAGGAGGTCGTCCCCGACCCGGGCGACGCCCGGCTCGACGGCCGTGACCGTGAACTCGAACTTGCCGTCGCGCACGGCCGCGCCGAGGCCCGGCACGGCCTCCTCAGGGGCCGGGGCCGCCGGGGCCTGATCACCCGTCGTACCGCCGTCGGTGCCCGGATCGGCCGCGTCGGCGACGCCTGCCGATCCTGCCGCGTCGGGGGTGTCGGGAGTCTCGCCACCGAGGCTGGATCCGATCGAGACGACGAGCACGAGCGCGAGGATCGCCAGGAAGACCGTCAGGACCTTGTGCCGGGCGAAGAACGACCTGCGCGGGGCGGGCGGCTGCTGCCCCGGGTAGGGCTGCCCCGCGTACGGCTGCCCGGGGTACGGCTGGTTCTGCTGGGGCGGGTGGGGCTGCCCGGTGTGCTGCTGCGGGGCGTACGCCTGGTGCGGCTGCTGCGGGTTCTGGTCGTTGCTCATGGGAGGGCCTCTCGTGGTTCCGGATCGGTACGGGACCACTTCATCGCCTCGGGCCGGTCGGGCGCGTGGGCGGACCGGGTACGGCCGTCGCACCGAAAGTCGTATACGCCCGCAGGTCCGCGGACCCGGTCGGTGGACCCCACCGTCGGTGGTGTTCCCTACGCTGGGTCCGTGACCACCCCGTACCCACCACCGGGTTCTTCCTGGCCCGGCTCGACGCCGCCGCGCAGCGGTCCCGTACCGCCGGTCCGGCGGGCGTCGGCTCCTCCCGGTGGATGGTGGCCTCACCCGGTGCCCGGACCGGTGCCGCCCCCGTTCCGGCCCGCGCCACGACCGTCGCGAGATGGTGGCTCCTGGTCGCCCGCCCCCCGCCCGGGTCCGGGCACGGTCCCCGACGCGCCGACCGCGGGCCGGCGCTGGTGGTCCCGCGTCGCGACCGTCTGGATCGTGACCACCTCGTTCCTCGCCGCGTCCGTGTGCGTCTCGTTCGCCGGGTCGGCCGCAGGGATGGGCGAGAGCACAGGAGGAGGTGAGGCACCCGGTGGGGTGTTCGTCTGGGTCGTGCTCGGCTGGCTGTACGCGGTCGGGGTCGCGACGCTGCTCGTCTTCCGGCGACGCTACCCGGTCGCGCTCTGCCTGGTCGCGTGCGTGGGCGCGCTGGTCTTCCCCCTCGACGCGATCGGGGCGCTCGTGGCGCTGTCCTGGGTGATCTCGTCGCGCCCGGTCCGGCAGGGCTGGGCGCTGGGCGGTCTCACGGCCCTCGCGACGGCGACCGCCCTCGGGCGGGACATGTTCCGCGAGCCGGCGCAGCAGATCTTCTCCTTCACCCCCGTGGGCTCGCAGACCCCCGTCGGGGCCGCACCCTGGGTGTACGTCGTGCTGCTCGTCGCCGGCCTCGCGCTCTCGGTCAGCGTGGGCTGGGCGCGCCGGGCCCACTACCAGGTGGGCAGGTTCCGGGGCGAGGCCCAGCGCCACGAGGTCGTGGCCGAGCACCTGCGCGACGAGGTCGCACGCCAGGACCTCGAAGCGGAGAAGCTGCGCGACGAGGTGACCCGCCAGCAGGACGAGGTCGCACGCCAGCAGGAGCGGCACCTGATCGCCCGCGAGGTGCACGACACCCTCGCCCACAGCCTCTCGCTCGTCTCGTTGCACTCGGGGGTGCTCGAGGTCTCCGTCCCCGAGGAGGACGAGCAGCTCCGCGACGCGGCCAAGGTCGTCCGCGAGGGAGCCCACCGGTCGCTCGAGGACCTGCGGGACCTGATCGAGATCCTGCGCGACCCCGACGGGTTGGCGCAGCGCCAGGCCGAGCGTGCGGGGGGCACTCTGTCGGACCTGCCGGCCCTGCTCGCCACGACCCGGGCCGCGGGCACGCGTCTGGTCGCGACCGTCGTGTTCACCGACGCCTCCTCGATCAGCCCGCAGGTCGCCCGGGCGACCTACCGGATCCTGCAGGAGTCGCTCACCAACGTGCATAAGCACGCTCCGGGCAGCGAGGTCCTCATCGACCTCGGCGGGGACACGTCGAGCGGCGTGAGCCTGCGTGTCGCCAACCCGCTCCCGCCGGAGCCGGGCGCTCGTCGTGCGCCAGGGAGCCGCGCCGGGATCACGGGTATCGCCGAGCGCGCCAAGCTGCTCGGGGGTCGGGCCACCGTCGGACCGCAGGACGGGTGGTTCGTCGTGGACGTCTGGCTGCCGTGGGGGGGGGGGGGGGGCGCGCGGCCCCCCCCCCCCCCCCCCCCCCCCCCCCCC
>NZ_JBHUAD010000198.1:0-7678 GCF_042789955.1 Oerskovia sp. NPDC056781 | reverse complement strand
CCCCTCCTCGAGGAGGGTCAGACGTCGTCGGCGGTCAGCTTCAGCGTCTTCGCGAGGTCGAACAGCGGCTGGTACGTGTCGACGTCGACCTCGACGAGCGGGCCCGCCGGGTCGACGTCGAGGAACGCTCCGATGGCCTCGACGTCGGCCGTGTCGAGCGTGAGGAGGGCCTCGCGCACGGCGTCCTTGAACTCCTGGCTCTGCGACCCGGCGACCGTGATGGGGTCGTTCGGGATGGGGTCGGACTCCCAGACCTGGCGGAACGCCGAGGAGTCGAACGTGCCCTCGCGCTCGGCGGTCGCGAGCGTCTGGGAGTTGATCTGCGCAGCGTCGACCTGACCGTTGGTCAGGGCGAGCAGCGCCTCGGGGTGGCCGCCCGCGTACGTGATCTCGACGTCGGTCTCGGCGAGACCCGCGTCGAGGATCGCGAAGCGCGGCAGGGCGTCGCCCGACGTCGAGCCGGTCGAGCCGAGCGCGAGCGAGTGGCCCGGCAGGTCCTCGATGCTCTGGACCGGGGAGTCGACGGGGACCCAGATCCCGGCCGTGTAGCTCGAGAGCGAGCCGTCGGCGAGTCCGAACGAGGCGAGGGGCTCGGCGTCTGCCCGCTCGCTCGCGAACACGAACCCGAGCGGGCCGAACTGCGCGAGCTCGAGCTTGCCGTTCTCCATGGCGAGGACCTCGGCCGAGTAGTCCTCGACGATCGTCAGCTCGACGGGGCAGTCGAGCTTCTCCGACAGGGCGTCGGCGAGGTGCTGGTAGGCGGGCTCGAGCTTGGCGGGGTCCTCGTAGGGCTCGATGCCGAAGCGGATCGCGCCGTTCGGGCACGTCGCGGACCCGGCACCGTCGGTGCTGGTCCCCGCGTCGGCCGTGCCGGTCGAGCAGGCGCTGAGCGCGCCGAGGAGCAGTGCGGCGGCGAGGACCGAGGTGGCCTGGCCGGTGCGGCTGCGGTGCATGTCTTCTCCTGGGGTGGGGTTTCGCGAGAGAGGCTGGTCTGGTCGGAGGGACGAGAGAGGGTCGTCCGTCAGAGGAAGCTGTCGAGCACGCGCGGGGCGAGCCCGAGCGCGGTGGTCATGCCGATGCCGGACGTGACCGACACCGCGCGCACGCCCGGCATGGGCGTCACGTCGAGGAACGGTGCGGGCGCGGAGGCGTAGACGCCCTGCCAGCGCTCGCGGACCGTGAGGGGGCCCGTGCCGAAGAGCCGCGCGGCCTCGGTGAGCAGCAGCTCGTCGAGGGCCTCGGGGTGGAACGGCCCGGGCGTGGTCGCATAGGCGTGCGTGTCGCCGAGCGTGAGCGTCCCGTCGGGGCGCTGGGTGACCATGAGGTTCACCGCGGCGTCGATCAGGGCGGGGTGCTGGGCCCTCAGGCGCTCGCGGACGGCGGCGGTCGCGGGGGAGTGGCGGAAGCCGTCGTAGCGCAGCAACGAGGTGCCGGTGAAGATCGCGGGGTCGATCTCGCGGGGGCCGACTGGGCTCGCAGGTGCGTCGACGCGCAGCATCTGGAGCGTGCACCGCTGGATGCCCGCGGCGGCGGCGGTGTCGGGGAAGAACCGGTCCACGTCGTGCCCGACGGCGAGGATCACCCTGGTGGCGACGACGTCGCCCCGGGAGGTCCGCACGAGGGTCACGCCGCTGCCGGCCTCGAAGCCCTGGACGGTCGTGGACCAGGCGAGGTGCGCGCCGCGCTGCTCGGCGTACCAGCGGGCGATCGCGGGGACCGCCTCGCGGGGGTCCACGCGGACGTCCTGGGACAGGAACGCGCCGCCGACGACCTCGTCGGGGTCGCCCGGGACGCGGTCGAGGACCTGGTCGCGGTCGAGCAACCGGACGTGGCCGTCGCGGCCGTGGGCGAAGTCCTCGAGGACCTGCCGCTCGTCGTCGGCGCGGGCCACGACGACGGTGCCGGACTCGCGGAGCCAGAAGTCGGCCTCCTTGGCGAGCTGGATCCAGCGCTCGCGGGCCGCGAAGGCGTAGGTGAGGGCCGTGCCGTCCTGTGCGGTGAAGCAGCCGTGCCCGAAGTTGCGGACCGAGGCGCCGACGGCGCGGTCGTCGCGCTCGACCACGAGGACGGACAAGCCCCGCCCGACGGCCTCGACGGCGTGCGCGAGGCCGACGATCCCGGCTCCGACGACCACGAGGTCGACGCGGGCGGGGAGGCCGTTCCCGGCGGACGGGCTGCGCGTGCCAGGGCGGACGGCGGGGAGGCTGGGCGTTCGCCCGGACGGGGCCGGGCGTCGAGGTGCTGTGCTGCTCACGACACGGACACTGCCGTGCGGGACGAGCACGAATCAAGCGATTCGGAGGCTTGTCCAGACAAGTTTCCGGAGTGTTCACCTGGCGTTGACGCTCCGTGCGCGGGGTTCATGCGGCCGTCATCGCGACGCCGTTCTCGGCGAGTGGACGGCCTGTATGGTCAAGTCATGGCTCAGTCCTCGTCCCCCCGCACCGCGCCGTCCCCGCCGTCCCCGCCGGGCCAGCCGTCCCAGACGGCCCAGCCGTCGTCGGCAGCCCAGCCGCCGCCCCAGCCGTCCCATGGCCCGCTGCACCAGCACGTGCTGGGCGAGCTGCGCCGTCGGATCGTGTCCGGCACGTACGCGATCGGCGACTCGCTCCCGTCGGAGTCCTCGCTGTGCGCCGAGTTCTCGATCTCGCGCGGCACGGCCCGCCAGGCGCTCGGGACGCTGCGCAGCGAAGGGCTCATCGGCGGGGGCCAGGGGCGCCCGCCGGTCGTGCGCTCACGCGCGGTCCCGCAGCCTTTCGAGACGTTCCTGTCGTTCAGCCGGTGGGCCGTGGGGGTGGGACGCGTGCCCGGTCAGCGGACCGTCGAGGTCGCGCGCCGCGGCGTGCACGGCGTCGCGGCCGACGCCCTGGGGCTCGAGGAGGGCACGCCCGTGGTCGAGGTCCTGCGCCTGCGCCTGCTCGACGGGGTCCCGGCGATGGTCGAGCGTGACACCTTCATCGAGCCGGTCGGGCGCCTCATCTTCGAGTTCGACCCCGACACCGGCTCGATCTACGACCACCTCATCTCGCGCGGCGCGGACCTGCACGCGGCCCGCCACGTGATCGACGCCGTCGCGGCCGACGAGACCGACGCCGACCTGCTCGAGGTGCCCGCGGGCGCCCCGCTGCTGCGCGAGCGCCGTACCACGCGCAACGCGGCGGGCGTCCCCGTCGAGTACGCCGACGACCGCTACCTGCCCGAGCTCGCGGCCTTCACGATCGACAACACCCAGGACACGTCGCTCGCGATGGTCCGCTTCCCGACGGCGTCGGCCGCCGCGGCCTCCCTCGTGTCGCCGACGGCCGGCCGGGCAGGCACAGCCCCCGTCTCCGACCTCACCGACGTCGCCACCATCACCGACCCGAACCAGGAGCCCTCAGCATGACCGGCAGCATCATCAGCACGCCCGGCACCGTACCCACCGGGAGTCAGCCCCTCGCGATCGAGCTCGTCGCGCTCGACGTCGCGGGCACGACCGTCGAGGAGGGCGGTGCGGTCTACGACGCGCTGCACACGGCGGTCCTCGAGCACGGGAGCGGCGCGACGTCGTCGGACGTCCAGCACTGGATGGGGGCCGAGAAGCGCGCGGCGATCACCGCCCTGCTCGCGATCGGTCCCGGCACGTCCGGCGCGCCGGGGGACGCTCCCGACGAGGCGACGGTCGATGCCGCGTTCGTCCGCTTCACCGCGCTGCTCCACGAGGCGTACCGGTTGAACCCGCCGACCCCGATCCCCGGTGCCCCCGAAGCCTTCGCGGCCCTGCGCGCCGCGGGCGTCAAGGTCGCGCTGACCACGGGTTTCACGCGCGACGTGACCCGGGGGATCCTCGACGTGCTCGGCTGGAGCGTCGCGTCCGGCCCCGACCAGTGGCTCTCGCCCGAGGTCACGCTCGACGCCGTGACGTGCGCCGACGAGGTGCCGCTGGGCCGCCCGGCGCCCTACATGGTCCACCGCGACATGGAGCGCACAGGCGTGCTCGACGTCGCGCGCGTCCTCGTCGCGGGCGACACCGTGCTCGACCTGCGGTCGGGGGTCAACGCGCGGGCCGGGGCGGTCGTCGGGGTGCTCACGGGCAAGCTCGGCGCGGGGGACCTGGGGCGCGAGCGCCACGACTTCCTGCTCGACTCGGTCGCCGACCTCCCGGAGCTCGTGGCCAGCCTCAACGCCTGACGCCCCGCCCGGAACCAGCCGGTGCCGAGAACGAGGTCCAGGTCGTCATCAGGCTCAGAACGACCCTGATCCCGTTCTCGGCACGCCGGAGCGCGACGGCTCAGCCCCGCGTCACGACCCAGCCGTCACCCGTGCCGTGCGTGACGGTCAGCGTCGCGCCCGGGCTCAGGACCCTGTTGGTGATCGAGAGGTCCTCGGAGCACACGTCCGCCTGGGCGAGGCGCAGGTCCGCGACCTGCACGGCCTCGTCGTCGTTGACGAACACGAGGTGTCCCGTGCCGACGTCGACCGTGCTCGGGAGCTCGCCCTGGACGGGGCCGTCGGTCCCGGCGGCCTCCGCGACCTCGGTCGGGTCGTCGCCGGGGCACACGATCACGGCCTTCTGCCAGTCGAAGTGGGTCGTCGAGATGAGGTCGAGGTCACCGTCCGAGCGGCCGGCGGCGACGATCCCGGCGAGCACGGTGTCGTCGAGGTCCTGCGCGGGCTCGGACCCGCACCCGGTCAGGAGCAGTCCGACGGCGGCGCTCACGGTCAGGGCGAGGAAGGGAACCTTGGGCACGGGTCCAGTATGCGCTCGACGGGCTCGCGGCTGCCGAGCATGCAGTTGAGGCACCGAGGCACCGAGGTTGCGTGGGGCCAGGTGCGGCACCGGGGGCGGGGCGTCGTGATAGGACGGTGCAGTGACCACCGACAACGCAGAGCCCGCCGCCAGCGCGCCGACCCCCTTCCACGACCTCGACCAGTACGTCGCGATCCCCCGCACGGGCGGCCTCGTGATGTCCCCGGACGGGCGCCGCCTCGTGACGAGCGTGTCGACGCTCGACGCCAAGCGCACCGCGTACGTCTCGGCGCTGTGGGAGATCGACCCGACCGGCGAGGCCCCGGCCCGCCGCCTGACCCGGAGCACCAAGGGAGAGTCGGGGGCCGCGTTCACGGCCGAGGGCGACCTGCTCTTCACCTCGGCCCGCCCCGACAGCGACGCCTCGGCATCGGCCGAGAGCGACCCGACCTCGGCCCTGTGGCTCCTGCCTGCCGCCGGCGGCGAGGCGCGCATCGTCGCGTCGGCACCGGCAGGGGTCTCGGCCCCGCTCGTCGCGCGCAGCGCGCCCGTCCTCTCTCTCGCGGCCGACGTCCTGCCCAGCGCGCGCGACCTGGCTCACGACGCCGAGCTGCGCACGGTCCGCAAGGACAAGAAGGTCGCCGCGATCCTCCACACGGGCTACCCCGTGCGGTACTGGGACCACGACCTGGGCCCTTCCGAGCCCCACCGCTTCGTCGCCGACCTCTCGCACCTGACCGACGAGCCGGCTCGCCCGCTCCCGGCAGCACCCGCCGACCCCGACGCGGACGACCTCGACCTCCCCGCGGGGCGCGTCGAGCTGCGCGACGTGACCTCCGCCGTCGGGCCGGCGCTGCGCGAGCACTCCGCGGACCTGTCCGCGGACGGGACCACGCTCGTCACGTCCTGGTCCGTCGCCGGGCCGGGCGCGTCCCGGCGCTCGATCCTCGTCGCGATCGACACCTCGACCGGCGAGCGCCGCACGCTCGTCGACGAGCCCGGCGCCGAGGCCTCGTCGCCGGCGATCTCGCCCGACGGCGCGTGGGTCGTGTTCGTGCGCGAGACCATCACGACCCCGCAGGCCGCGCCCGAGCAGGGCCTCGCGGTCGTCCCGCTGCGCGCGGGCGACGGCTCGGAGGGCGACCCCGACGACGGCGGCGCGAACCACGGCCTGCGCTCGCTCGCCGCGAGCTGGGACCGCTGGCCCACGTCGGCCACGTGGCTGCCGGACGGCTCGGGCCTGCTCGTGACCGCCGACGACGACGGGCGCGGCCCGGTCTTCCACGTCGCGTTCACGCCCGACGGGTCGGGAGCCGACGGCACGGTGTCGCGCCTGACCTCGGACGACGCGACGTTCACCGACGTCCGCGTCGCCCCCGACGCCTCGGCCGCGTACGCCCAGCGCACGAGCTACCTCGAGCCCTCGCACCCCGTGCGGATCGATCTCGCGGACTTCCTCGCGGCCCCCGCCGTCGAGCGCGCGCCCGTCGCGGCGACCGCGCTGCGCGGCCCCGTCGAGAGCCCCGACCTGCCCGGCACGCTCACCGAGATCGAGACCGCGGCGTCGGACGACGTGCGCGTGCGCGGCTGGCTGGCCCTGCCGCACGGCGCGAGCGCCGAGAACCCCGCGCCGCTGCTGCTGTGGATCCACGGCGGTCCGCTCGGCTCGTGGAACGCGTGGAGCTGGCGCTGGAACCCCTGGATCCTCGTGGCGCAGGGCTATGCGGTGCTGCTGCCGGACCCCGCGCTGTCGACGGGCTACGGGCAGGACTTCGTGCAGCGCGGCTGGGGGGCGTGGGGCGCGGCCCCGTACACGGACCTGCTCGCGATCACCGACGCGGCCGAGGCGCTGCCCGAGGTCGACGAGACCCGCACGGCCGCGATGGGCGGCTCGTTCGGCGGGTACATGGCGAACTGGGTCGCGGGACACACCGACCGGTTCAAGGCCGTCGTGACGCACGCGAGCCTGTGGGCCCTCGACCAGTTCGGCCCCACGACCGACGCGTCCTACTACTGGCAGCGCGAGATGACGCCCGAGATGGCGGCCGAGCACTCCCCGCACCGGTTCGTGGCCGACATCGTGACGCCCATGCTGGTGATCCACGGCGACAAGGACTACCGCGTCCCGATCGGCGAGGGCCTTCGCCTCTGGTACGAGCTGCTGTCGGCGTCGGGCCTGCCTGCTGCAGCCGACGGGAGCACCGACCACCGGTTCCTGTACTTCCCCGACGAGAACCACTGGGTGCTCCAGCCGCAGCACGCGATCGTCTGGTACCAGGTGGTGCAGGCGTTCCTCGCCGAGCGCGTGCTGGGTGAGGCCCCGGGCGAGGGTGCGGCACAGCTCCCGGCGACGCTGGGCTGACCATGGTCCGACCCTGCGCGGGGAGGGCTCGGCGGCTCCGCCCGTGAGGTGAGTGGCGCGGTCGCCGAGCCGGGAGGCGCGAGGTAGAACGTGGTGCGCGAGGTGGTGCGCACCACGTTCTACCTCGCGCACCACGTTCTTCCTCGGTGGCCGTTCGCCCGGGCGGTACGCCGTCGACGGGCGATCGGTCGACGGAGCACGTGCGGGACGTGGGCGACCCGTCGGCTAGTGCGACATGCGTCGGTGCGGCGGGAGGTGCCGGTCGTGCGCGGCGCGGACCAGCTCGACGATCATGTAGACGATGATCGCGGCGACCAGCACGATCCCGAACAGCAGGAACCAGTTCGCGGGGCCCGACCCCGTGGGGACGTAGACCGCAGCATCGACGCTGCTGGCGAGCATGAGACCGGACATGTCGACTCCTCCCTGACCGGGAGCTCCGGGGCGGAACCCCTTCCTCCCAGGATGCACCCGGACGCAGGGGTCGCACCCGGTGAGATCGACGTCCGGGGGCCACCGCCCTGATGGTCCCCGCGCCGGGCTCTGCCGAGAACGAGGTTGTGGTCGTGATGCGCTCCATCACGACC
>NZ_JBHUAD010000197.1:0-7678 GCF_042789955.1 Oerskovia sp. NPDC056781 | reverse complement strand
TGTACGCGACGGGGTGGATCAAGCGTGGCCCGGTCGGGTTGATCGGGCACACCAAGTCCGACGCGTCCGAGACCGTCCGCCACCTCGTCGAGGACCTCGCCGACTCCCGCACGGCCGCCCACCCCGAGCCGGAGAGCGTCGTCGAGTTCCTGATCGAGCGCGGGGTGGACGTGGTCCAGTGGGCCGACTGGGAGGTCCTGGACGCCCACGAGCGCACCCTCGGGGCCCCGCACGGGCGCGAGCGCATCAAGGTCGTGCCCCGCGAGGACATGATCCGCATCGCCCGCCGCCAGACCGAGGCAGCACAGGACGACGCGCTCTGACGCTCGCCGAGATCCAGCCTCGCGAGATGCTGCTCCTTGTCGCCAGGGACATCCCCTACCCGACAACGGGCAGCATCTCGCTCCGTGACACAGCCCCACCCGGGCCGGGCGGCGTCGTCGTCCCGGCGATGCCCGCCGCGCTCAGGCCTGACGCCCCGCCAGGGCGAGCAGCTTCGTGAGGTCGGGCGCGTCGTCGGGCACGGGGAGCGGACCGGCGAACAGGCGGCTCGCCGCGAACATGCCCTTGCGGCGCCGGGCGTAGCCCAGGACGAACGACACGAGCTGCGGGCCCAGGTCCGCGTCGACGCCGATGCCCTGCGCGAGGTCCCACGCGTGGACCGTGAGGTCGAACGTCATCTGGTGCGCGTACTCGGTCGCCGGGGCGTCGCCGTACGACAGGTGCACCACACGGTCCAGGGCACCGGGCGCGAGGAACGCCTCGCGCGACTGGGTCGACGCGTCGATCCACGCGTCGACCGGGTCGTCGCCCAGGACGTCGCCGTCGAAGACCGTGCCGACGTCGGCGACCGTCCGACCCGCGAGGAGCTCGGGCGCCCAGAGCTGCTCGGAGACCAGGTGGTTGACGAGGTCGTGGACGCTCCACTCGTCGTCGGGCGTAGGCAGGTCCCACTGGTCGTCCTGGACCCGCCGGACCAGGTGGTCGAACGCCCCGATCGCGTCGCCGTGCGCCGCCAGGAGGTGCTCGTGCGAGGAGACCGCGGTGCTCACGGGTTGCTCAGGATCGCGAGGACGTTGCGCGCCGGGTCCTTGAACCAGGCGATCGCCGGGCCCTCAGGGCCGCGGGCGATTCCCTTGTCGTCCTGGTCGAACCCCACGTAGCGCTCGAACTCGACGCCCTTCGCGGCGAGCTCGTCGACGGCTGACTCGACGTCGTCGACCCCGAAGTTGAGGACCGTGAACGACGCCGCGACGTGGTTCTTCTTGGGGTAGACGAACACGTGCCCGCCCGACCCGAGACGCAGGTCCAGACCCATGGGGGTCTGGTCGACCTCGATGCCCACGACGTCGGCGTAGAACGCCCGCGCGGCGTCCAGGTCGTTCACCGAGAAGCTGCTGAATGCGTTCGTCGTCGAGACCATCGGGTGCTCCTTGTCCACGGCAGACCCACAGGGGGTGGCGTCGTCGGCGCCTCTTCCACGATGGCACGGAACGCCGACGGTGACGAGGGGAGGCTCTCCGTTTGCGACGGACCCCGTCGGCGCGCGAAGGTACGCGGGTGCCTTCGACCCCGCTCGTCCGTCATGTCCTCTTCCCGGGGCGCCACCACCTCGTGACCCGTTTCCAGGTCGACTACCTGCGGGCGCTGCGCGCCGGCCTGGTGAGCGACCTCGACGGCATGCCTGTGCGCTGCTCCCCGGACGCGGTGGTGGTGTGGGCCGTGACATCCGCGAACCATGCGGGCACGCGCCGCAACCCGGTCCCGGGGCACCGGCGTGAGGCGCTGATCGAGCACGTGACGGCGGTCGAGCACCTGCCGAGCCTCGTGGTCCCCGTCCCTGACGTGGCGCCGCACCCGCGGTTCGCGCACCTCGTCGCGACCACGGTCCAAACGGCGACCGGTCACGCCGTGACGCTCGACCCGCAGGAAACGGTCGTGGCCTGCTCGACCCCGGAGGTCATCGCGGCCTACCAGGAGCTCGGGTACCGCGTCGTGGGCGTCGAGCTCGACGCGACCGACGCCCAGGGCGAGGGGCCTGCCCGTCCGTGGGACGCCGTCGGGCGCCTGGCCGCGGGGGACCCGACGTGGACCGACGTCGCGCACCCCGTCGTGCCGGGCTTCTTCCGGCGCTACGGGCTCGAGTCGCAGATCGTCCAGGTCTTCGCCGACCCGGTCGTCTCGGGCGACGGCGACCTGACCGCGACACGCGACTACCGGACGTACGCCGCAGCGTTCGAGGACGCCTCGCGCCGCAAGTGGGAGCAGGTGCGCCCGTACGTGCTCCCCGGGCGGATCGTCGACATCGGCTGCGCGACGGGAGGGCTGCTCGAGCTCGTCGCGGCCGAGCCACGCCTGCACGAGTCGGACCTGTTCGGCGTCGACGTCGCACGCCACCTCGTGGCCGAGGCCGAGCACAAGAAGACGCAGGGCGTGTTCGCGAACCCCAACGTGTGGTTCGTGCAGGCCAACATCCTGCGCGGTGAGGTCATGCCCGAGCGCAGCGTCGACACGACCGTCACGATCGCGCTCACGCACGAGATCTCCTCGTACGGCGAGGGCGTCCTCGACGTCGAACGGTTCGCGCACCGCACGTTCGTCCACACCCGCCCGGGCGGGGTGTGGATCAACAGCGACGTGTGCGGTCCCGCGGACGGCGACCGCCTGGTGCACCTGACCCTCCGGGACGACGACGGCGCGAGCCCGGACGTCGTGACCGACCTCGACGAGTGGGCGCGGCCCGACGTCGCCGCGCACGTCCGGGGGCTGTCGACGGCCTCCAGGATGCGCCAGTTCGCGGTCGACTTCCCGCGTCTGTCCGGTGCGTCGTTCGCGGTCGAGGAGGTCGCGCCCGCGACGTTCCGGCTCACGCTGCGCGACGCCATGGAGTTCCTCACGACCAAGGACTACGCCGACAACTGGCTGTCCGAGTGCCACGAGCGGTTCTGCGACCTGGACGGCGACGCGTGGGCCGACCTGCTCACCGAAGCGGGCTTCGAACTGGGGCCCGAGAGCGGTGCGTGGCGCAACGAGTGGCTCGTCGAGCACTCGATCGCGCCCGTGGCGACGCTGACGGACGCCGCGACGGGCGAGCCGGTCGAGTGGCCCGACACGCACGTGCTGACGGTCGCGCGCCGACCGGTGCTGGACGCGGCCCATGGCCGGGGGTGACGGGGTGAGCGCTGCTCTGCCCACCCGCTGGACCGCCACGCTCGACCGCGACGCGCCGCTGCCCGAGTACCCGCGCCCGCAGCTCGCCCGCGACAGCTACCTCAATCTCAACGGAGTCTGGGAGTACGCCGTCACGGCGCAGGGTCCCGGTCCGGTGGGCTCGCTGGGCGGTACCCCACCCGAGGTGTTCCACGGCGAGATCGTCGTGCCGTTCTCGCCCGAGTCGCCGCTGTCCGGGGTGGGGCGCCAGCTCCAGCCCGACGAGGCGCTCTGGTACCGGCGCGACCTGTCGCTCCCGGACGGGTTCGTGCCCGGCGGCGGCCGCGTCCTGCTGCACTTCGGCGCGGTCGACCAGTCGTGCCGCGTCCTGGTCGACGGCGTCGAGGTGGGGCGTCACACCGGCGGCTACCTGCCGTTCGCGTGCGACGTCACGGACGCCCTCGCCGGCGCGCCGGCCGAGGCGCACGAGCTCCTCGTCGAGGTCACCGACGTCAGCGACACCAGCTTCCACGCGCGCGGCAAGCAGAATCTCGCGCGGGGCGGCATCTGGTACACGGCGCAGTCGGGCATCTGGCAGACCGTGTGGGTCGAGGCCGTGCCCGCCCTGCACGTCGCACGGCTCACGCTCGTGCCGGACCTCCCGGGCGGCCGCCTCGACGTGACCGTCCACGCGGGCGAGACGCCCGCAGGGGCGAGCGGCGTCGTCGGGCAGGACGCGCCCGTGGCGCGCATCCAGGTGCACGACGGCGCCATGCTCGTCGCGCAGGTCGACGCGCCCGTGGGCGTGGTCACCCGTGTCCCCGTGCCCGACCCGCACCTGTGGACGCCCGCGGACCCGCACCTGTACGACGTGACGGTGACCCTCGGCGACGACGAGGTGCGCAGCTACGCCGGGCTGCGGTCCTTCGGTGTCGGCCCCGACGCGCAGGGGGTGCCGCGCCTGCTGCTCAACGGCGAGCCGTACTTCCACGTCGGGGTCCTGGACCAGGGGTACTGGTCGGACGGGCTGCTCACCGCGCCGTCGGACGAGGCCATGGTCCACGACATCGCGACCATGAAGGACCTCGGGTTCACGATGCTGCGCAAGCACATCAAGATCGAGCCCCTGCGCTGGTACCACCACTGCGACCGGCTCGGGATGCTCGTGTGGCAGGACATGGTCAACGGCGGCGGCCCGTACCGGCCCGCGGTCGTCAAGGCGCCTGTGCTCCTGCCGCTGCGCCTGAGCGACCGGTTCCACGCCCTGTTCGGCCGTGGCGACGCCGAGGGGCGCGAGGAGTTCCTCCGCGAGGTCGACGCAACCGTCGAGCACTTGCGCGACGTCGTGAGCCTCGCGGTCTGGGTGCCGTTCAACGAGGCCTGGGGGCAGTTCGACGCGGCCAAGGTCGCGGCTCGTGTCAAGGCCCTCGACCCGACGCGGTCGGTGGACCATGCGAGCGGATGGCACGACCAGGGCGCGGGGAACCTGCGGAGCCTGCACGTCTACCTCAAGCCGTTCCGTGTGCCGCCACGGCGTGACCGGCGGGCCCTCGTGCTCTCGGAGTACGGCGGCTACAGCCTGCGGGTCGAGGGGCACGTGGCCGGGGAGAAGGACTTCGGGTACGCGTCGTACGCCGACTCGGGCGCGCTCGGCGCCGCGTTCGAGGCGCTGCACCGCGAGCAGGTCGTGCCCGCGATCGCGCGCGGGCTGTCCGCGACCGTCTACACCCAGCTCTCCGACGTCGAGGACGAGACCAACGGGCTGCTGACCTACGACCGGGAGGTCGCCAAGCTCCCGGCCGACCTGGTGCGGGCGGTCAACGCCGAGCTGAGGCTGGGCTGACGGCGGTTCAGCCCGCGGCGTCCGGGAGCGGCTGCGGGCACGTGCCGCCCGGCGTCGTGGCCAGCTCGAAGTGCCACATCTCGTTGGCGTACGTCTGGCACAGCCCGTACCGCGCGCCCTTGCGGATCGTCCAGTCCGCGCCGTCGGTCGGCCCGATGTCGACGGCCCGCCCCTGCACGTGCTCGGACGTCTCGGGCGTGCTGACGAACTTCCGGGCCTCGGCGAGCGAGCCGTGCCGGTCGACCGCACGGTCGAGGAGGCTCTGCTGGTAGTTGGTGCTGCGCCACCCTGACGTGACCCAGAAGTCGACGCCCGCCGCCTGCGCGTCGCGCGCCGCGGACTGGAGCGCTGTCCGCAGGTCCTCGTCGAGCCCCGCGATCGCGGGGTGCTGGTCGTCGAACGGGTCGATCGTGTCGTCCTCCTGGCGCGGGTCGTCCTCGGCGGGGAGGTTCGGCGCGACACCGGCCCCGGCCCCCGCTGCCCCGGTGCCGGTGCCCGCGTCCTCGGTGCCGAGCGTGTCGGCGACGAGCGTGCGCAGGCCGCGGTCGGCGTCGGGCAGGAAGGCCCACGTGAGCGCCGCCACCACGGCGAGGACCGTGACGGCCGTGGCGAGGACGGCCGTGCGGCGCCTGCGGGCGCTCGGGCGGGGCGGTCGGGGCACACCGTCCTGCGGCGTCGCGGGGGTGGGCACCGGGGCGAACGAGGGCGGTGGGGTACGTGTGTCCATGACCACCACTGCACCCGTCGGCATGTTGTCCCGGCGTCTCACTTTTCGCAGACGTTTTCGACACACCCCACTTCCTAGACTGGCGGGGCGGGCCCGCCGTCGGAGGGGCCGGGACGACGAGCGGGTGGAGGATCGATGCGGGTGCTGGTCGTCGAGGACGAACCGTTCCTGGCCGAGGCCGTGCAGACCGGGCTGCGGCGCGAGGCCGTGGCCGCCGACGTCGCGCTCGACGGGGAGGTGGCTCTCGAGATGCTCAGCCACACGGCGTACGACGTCGTGGTGCTCGACCGCGACCTGCCCGGGGTGCACGGCGACGACGTCTGCCGGTCGATCGTGGCCCGAGGCCTGCCGACCCGGGTCCTCATGCTCACCGCCGCGGGCACGCTCGACGACAAGACCCGAGGCTTCGGGATCGGCGCCGACGACTACCTGACCAAACCCTTCCTGCTGCCCGAGCTGATCCTGCGCGTGCGGGCCCTGGGGCGCCGCCCGGCCCCGCTCCCGCCCGTGCTGGAGGCTGCCGGTGTGCGGCTCGACCCGTTCCGCCGGGAGGTCTACCGGGACGGCGAGCACGTGCGCCTGAGCCGCAAGCAGTTCGCCGTCCTGGAGGTGCTGCTGACCGCCGACGGCGGCGTGGTGAGCGCCGAGGACTTGCTCGAACGCGCATGGGACGCGAACGCCGACCCGTTCACCAACGCCGTGCGCGTCACGGTCTCGACGCTCCGCAAGCGCCTGGGCGACCCCTGGGTCGTGCACACGGTGCCGGGAGTGGGCTACCGCGTCGGGGCGCCGAGCGGCGAGGCGTCGTGAGGTTCCTGCGCCAGACCGCCCGGCTCCGCCTGACGCTGAGCTACGTGGCCTTCCTGCTTGCCGCGGGGCTCGCGATGTCCGTCATCGTGTACGCCGTCATGCGCTTCGTCCCGAACTACCCGCTCACGGCGGCGAACCCGTCGGACGCCCATCTCTTCATCGCGTCGCGGGGCCAGATCCTCGACTCGCTGATCCGGGCCTGCGCCGTGGCGATGGGCGTGCTCGCCGTCGTCGGGACGGTGGGTGGGTGGCTCGTGGCCGGGCGGGTGCTGCGTCCGCTCGCGGACCTCAACACCGCCGCGCAGGCCGCGGCGTCGGGCGACCTGTCGCACCGCATCTCGGCCCGCGGCTCCCGGCGCGGGCGGGACGAGTTCACCGACCTGGCCGACACGTTCGACACCATGCTCGAACGCCTCGAGCGCGCGTTCGCCGCGCAGCAGCGGTTCGCGGCCAACGCGTCGCACGAGCTGCGGACACCGCTCGCGGTCACCCAGACCATGCTCGACGTCGCGCGCGAGGACCCCGGCGCCGTCGACCTCCCGCGCCTGCTCGAACGCCTCGACGTGACCAACCGACGCGCCACGGACCTCGTCGCGGCACTCCTGCAGCTCGCGGCCCTCGACCGGTCGCCGATCGTGCGAGCGCCGTTCGACCTCGACGTCGTCGTCGAGGACGCGGTCGACGACGTCGCACGCGAGGCCACCGAGCGGGGCGTGCGCGTCGAGGTGGACGTCTCGCCCGCCGTCGTGCCGGGCGACGAGATCCTCCTCGCTCGCGTGGTCGACAACCTGCTGCGCAACGCGGTCCGGCACAACCTGCCCCAGGACGGGTGGGCCCGCATCACGCTGGTCGACGCGGGGCTCGTCGTCCTGACCGTCGAGAACAGCGGCCGCGTCCTGACCGACGACGACCTCAGGATCGCCCTCGAGCCGTTCGCCCGTCAGGTCGGTTCCGTCGCGAGGACCCGCGACGACGTGGTGACCGACCGCAGCAGCAACGGGCTCGGGCTCGCGATCGTCTCCCGCATCGTCGAGCTGCACGGCGGGAGCCTGGGTCTGACGCCCCGTCCCGGCGGGGGAGTGGTCGCGCGGGTCGTGATCCCGCGCGGGGCGCGGCCGGTCGCCGCGCTCCGCGCCGCCTCCTGAGGG
>NZ_JBHUAD010000196.1:0-7749 GCF_042789955.1 Oerskovia sp. NPDC056781 | reverse complement strand
GCCGGGCACGGTGCGTCCGGTCAGAGGCCGAGCTTGTCGGCCGTGTAGAAGCCGGAGTCGACGAGCGTCGTCTGGACGGTGTCGGCGGTCACGACCTGCGGGTCGAGGAGGAACGAGGGCACGACCTTCACGCCGTTGTCGTAGGTCTCGGTGTCGTTGACCTCGACCTCCTCGCCGTCGACGATCTGCTGGACCATCTTGGCGACCTGGTCGCCGAGCGTGCGGGTGTCCTTCCAGACCGTCATGGCCTGCTTGCCCGCGAGCATGTTCTTCACGTTGGCCTCGTCGGCGTCCTGGCCCGTGACGAGCGGCCAGCCCTCACCGGCGGCGTAGCCGCTGCCCTCGAGCGCCTGCTCGATGCCGAGCGCGAGCGAGTCGTTGGGCGAGAGGACGACGTTCACCTTCTTGTCCGTGTAGAACGAGTTGAGGCGGTTCTCCATCTCGGACTGGGCCTTGGCGGACTCCCAGCCCTGGATGCCGATCGTGGTCCAGTCGTCGACCGTGGCGGGCGCCTTGCCCGAGGGCACGACGAGCTGGCCCGACTCGACGTAGGGGGTCAGGACGTCCCAGGCGCCCTTGAAGAAGAAGCGGGCGTTGTTGTCGTCGGGCGACCCGGCGAAGGGCTCGAGGTTGAACGGTCCGGCGCCGCCTGCGAGGCCGAGCTGCTCGGCGATGAACTCGCCCTGGAGCGTGCCGACCTTCTCGTTGTCGAACGTCGCGTAGTAGTCGACGTGCTCCGAGTCGTTGATGAGACGGTCGTACGCGATGACCGGGATCTCCTCCTTGGCGGCTGCGTCGAGGACCGGGCCGAGCGCCGTGCCGTCGATCGAGGCGATGACCAGCACGTCGGCACCCTGGTTGATCATGTTCTGGAGCTGGGTGATCTGCTGGTCGACCTTGTTGTCCGCGTACTGGAGCGTGGTCTCGTAGCCGGCGTCGCCGAGGAGCTCCTCGAGGTGGGCGCCGTCGTTGTTCCAGCGCTCGAGGCTGCGGGTCGGCATCGCGATGCCGATCAGGGGCGTGTCGCCTCCGCCGGTCTCGCCGCCACCGGACTCGCTGCCCGCACGCTCGGAGCTGCATGCCGTGAGGGCACCGAACAGGAGCGTCATCCCAGCGGCAGCCGCGACCGCCTTGCGCATTGACGTCATCGTCATTCCCTTTCGTCGTCGAACCAGGGGGCGAGCCTCGGCTGTGAGGCCCGCGTCGCCTCCGAGCCGCGGAGGGGGATCCGCGTTGCCTCGGTCGGCACTGCAGTGAAACTAGCCAGGCTTGAGTTAGAGCGTCAAGCGCAGTAACCAGTTCGTGACCTAATTGTGTTCGAGACTCAAACTCAGAGTGGAAGCGGTACCACCCTCGAGCCACCAGGAAACCCCCGTGTCGCCTCGGTTCTCCAGCCCTCACCAGCGTGTACGCTGCTGCCTGTGAACAACGACCGGTCCACACCCGGCTCGCAGACCTCACTCCGAGAAGCGAACCGAACGCGCATCGTGGATGCGGTGAAGCGCTACGGCGGCCTCACCCAGGTCGAGCTCGCCGAGGCCACGGGGCTGTCCACGGCGACCGTCTCGACCATCGTCAAGGAGCTGACCCAGGCAGGGGTCGTCGACACCCGACCCACCTCGCGCTCGGGACGCCGCGCGCTCAAGGTCACGCTCGCGCGCCAGCTCGGCCTCGTCGCGGGCATCCAGTTCGGACACCGCCACCTCAAGGTCGCGCTCGGCGACTTCGGCCGCACGATCGTCGCCGAGCAGCAGATGCCTCTGCCCGTGGACCACCGCGTCGACACCGGGCTGGACCGTGCGGCACTGCTCGTCATGGACCTCCTGGAACGCATCGGCGCCTCGACCGACGAGCTCCTGACCGTCGGCATGGCCCTGCCCGCCCCGGTCGACATCTCGACCGGGATGATCTCGGTGCGCGGCATCATGCGCGGCTGGGACGACCTGCACGTCGGGCAGGTCATGTCCAAACGCCTGGCGCGCCCCGTCGTCGTCGACAACGACGCGAACCTCGCCGCGCTCGCCGAGGCCGAGCTCGGGGCGGCCCGCGCCTACCGCGACTCGGTGTTCGTCCGGGTCTCGTACGGGACGGGGGCGGGCGTCGTCGTCGGCGGGCACGTCCACCGCGGGTACGCGGGGACGGCCGGCGAGATCGGCCACGTCCAGGTGGACCCCGCCGGCCCCATCTGCCGCTGCGGCAACCGCGGCTGCCTCGAGACCGTCGTGGGGTCGGGCGCGCTGCTCGACCTGCTGCGCACGAGCCACGGGGACCTGACCCTGCGCGACGTCATCTCCCGGGCGCTCGAGGGCGACCCGGGGTGCCGCCGCGTCGTGGCCGACGCGGGCGACCGCATCGGCATCGCGGTCGCGACGCTCGCGAGCGCCATGAACCCGCAGGTCATCGTCGTCGGGGGCGAGCTCGCCGAGACCGGTGAGATCCTCGCCGGGCCCCTGCGCGACGCGGTCCGCCGCCACCTCGTGCCCAACACGATCGCCCCGGTCGAGGTCGTGCTGGGCGAGCTCGGTGCCCGCGCCGAGGTCATGGGTGCGCTCGCGCTCGCCCTCCAGTCGACCGACGTCACGAGCGACGTCCGCCTCGCCCCGGGGGCACCCGGCCCCGTGGGCCTCGTCGCCGCAGGAGACTCCGGCCCGCCGTCTCCGGGAGACCGACCATGACCGCGACCGCACGACCGTCTCGCCACGACGACGTGGCGGGCACGACGGCGCCCCAGGGCGCCCGAGCACGAACAGGTGACAGAACGTGAGCAGCTCCGCCCTCCCCGCACTGTCGTTGCACGGCATCGACAAGTCCTTCGGCGCGGTCCGCGCGCTCGAGGGCATCGACCTCGAGGTGCACCGCGGCGAGGTCGTCGCACTCGTCGGCGACAACGCCGCGGGCAAGTCGACGCTCGCCAAGGTCATCGCGGGCGTCCTCGTCCCGGACGCGGGCATCATCGAGTCCGACGGCGTCCCGGTCACCATCCCGAACCCGGCGGCCGCGCACGCGCTCGGGATCGCGACGGTCTTCCAGGACCTCGCGCTGTGCGACAACCTCGACGTCGTGTCCAACCTCTACCTCGGGCGCGAGCTGCGCCACGGTCCTCGGCTCGACGAGGCCGCGATGGAGGACAACGCGCGCCGGATCCTGCGCGACCTCACGTCCCGCATCCCCTCGGTCCGCACGCTCGTCTCCGACCTGTCGGGCGGGCAGCGCCAGAGCGTCGCGATCGCACGCACGCTCCTCGGCGACCCGCGCATCGTCGTCCTCGACGAGCCCACGGCCTCGCTGTCCGTGTCGCAGACCGCCGAGGTCCTCACGCACATCGAGCGCCTGCGCGACCTGGGGCACGCGGTCATCCTCATCAGCCACAACATGACCGACGTGCGCGCAGTCGCGGACCGGATCGAGGTCCTGCGCCACGGCCGCAACAACGGCTCGTTCTCCGGACCCGGCACGAGCTACGAGGAGATCATCGCGGCGATCACGGGCGCCGTCGCCGCTCCGCGCCGGGCGGCCCGCCTGGCCTGACGCAGCGCCCGACCTGCCTGCCGCGCCGGCGGCGCGCCGGCACGCCCCGGCCCCGGGGCCGGGCCTGCGAGCGAAGGTGGCGCGTCCGCGAGCGCCCCGACGTGTCGGCGCGGTGAACAGGACGGGAGCCTGCGTGCCCCAGCGTTACCGCCGGGTTGCCAGCCTGTGGAGATGTGGGCACAGACCGGACGAACCGCGCAGACCGCTGCGCGCACCGCTTCCCCTGCGAACTTCACCCGCTCTACATTCGAGGCACGACAACCACCGGGGGTCCGCTCGACCGGATCGCCCGTCGTCGTGACCGGCACGCAGGGGTGTCGCTGCCCGTCCCGACGTCATCGCCGCCGCCGCTCTCGAGCCGCCGCGCGCCGACCTTCTCGCCGCTCGTCGTCCCGGTCCCGACTTGCCGTCTCTCGTCGTCCGGCGGAGGAGAACGCATGGGTAGCAGCAGACTGGCCGTGGTACGGCTCCTGGCCGTGGTCGCGGTGGCTTTCGGCCTCGTGTACATCGGGTGGCGCTGGACCGGGACCGTGGCGTGGGACGCCTGGTGGATCGCGGTCCCCCTGGTCCTGGCAGAGACGTACAGCCTGGGCGAGACCGTCCTGTACTCGCTGACCATGTGGAACGCGAGGCGCCGGCCCCCGGCTCCCCCGGCCCCCGAGGGCCTGAGCGTCGACGTGTTCGTCACGACGTACAACGAGCCCGTGGACCTGGTCCTGCGGACCGCGATCGCGGCACGCGACATGACGTACCCGCACGCGACGTGGATCCTCGACGACGGCAACCGGCCCGAGCTCGAGGTCGCGGCGTCCCGCGTGGGCGTCGGGTACATCACGCGCGGTCCCGAGTGGGAAGGGCGGCCCCGGTTCGCGAAGGCGGGCAACGTCAACAACGCGCTGTTCCGCACGAGCGGGGACCTCGTCGCGATCCTCGACGCGGACCAGGTGCCCGAGCCTCGGTTCCTCGATCGGGTCCTGGGGTACTTCGACGACGAGGAGGTCGCGTTCGTCCAGACGCCGCAGCACTTCTGGAACGTTCCGCCGAGCGACCCGCTGGGCACGCAGGCCGAGCTGTTCTACGGCCCGATCCAGCAGGGCAAGGACGGTTGGGGCGCGGCCTTCTTCTGCGGGTCGAACGCGGTGCTGCGGCGCGAGGCACTCATGGCGCTGGGGCTGACCCGGTTCTCGCGGGATGCGCGCGGTGCGATGCGTGCCGCGCTCCGGGCCGGCCGGTCCCGGCTCCAGGACCTCCTGAGCCAGCTCGCGGTGCGCGAGCCCGCGGCGATGCCCGTCGCCGAGCAGGCCCTGGCCGCGGTGCGCCGGGCCGAGGGGCAGTTCCGGCGCGGCGACGTGCTCGCCGAGATCACCTCGGAGCTGCGGTCGGCCTTCACCTCGGCACTGGTCCAGGCGTCCGGGTCCGCGCCGACCGAGGCGTCCCCAGGGGCCCTGGTGTCCCAGGAGGCCCCGCCTCTGCCCGAGGACGTGGCGGGCGAGCTGCTCGCCGAGCTCGACGGGGTCCTCGAGCGGGTCGACGTGGCCCGCACGGACCAGGCCCTGACGATCAACCCGCTCGACACGACCACGATCACCGAGGACATGGCCACGGCGATGCACCTGCACGCGATGGGGTGGACGAGCGTCTACCACCACGAGGTGCTGGTGCACGGGCTCGCGCCCGAGGACGTCGGCACCGCGCTGTCGCAGCGCCTGCGCTGGGCCACGGGGTCGATGCAGGTCTTCTTCCGGGACAACCCGCTCCTGGTCCGCGGGCTCTCGCTCGCCCAGCGGCTCATGTACCTGGGCACCATGACGAGCTACCTGAGCGGGTTCGCGGCCCTGGTCTACCTCGCCGCCCCCGTGCTCTTCCTGACGCTCGGCGTCTTCCCGCTGCACGCGGACCCGGCGCTGTTCTTCCTGCACTTCCTGCCGTTCTTCGTGGCCTGCCAGCTCCTCTTCCAGGTCTCCGGCAAGGGCAGCCGCGGGCTGTGGCGCGGGCAGCAGATGTCGTTCGCGCTGTTCCCCACGTGGATCGCGGCCACGCTCTCGGGGGCCTCCGCGGTGTTCCTCGGCCGGCACGTCGCGTTCTCGGTCACGTCCAAGACCAAGCAGGCGACGGGCACGGGCTACCGGCACGTGCTGCCGCAGGTCGTCGTGACCGTGGTCCTGCTCGTGGCCTCGGCGGTCGGGGTGGCCCGCATGCTCGCGGGCGAGGCCTCGGCGCCGGCCACGTTCCTGACCCTGGGCTGGGTCGCGGTCGACCTGGCCCTCCTGTCCGCCGCGCTGCGTGCTGCGCGGTACACCGGGCCCGGCGACACCGTCGTGGACCCTGTCCCCCCGTCCGTCGCGCTCCTCGCGGCCCAGGCCGTGGGCGACGCGCTCGACAGCAACGACGACACCTCCCCGACCGCGTTCGACCCGACGGAAGTCCCGCTCGACCTCACCGTCCGCCACGTCCCCAGGAGCTCGCCATGGCCGCCTTCGTCAGCGCACCCGACCTCACCCTGACCCACCCCGTCACGAGCATCGACCTCCCGTCCGGCGGGCGGCTCGACGCCGCCGCCGTCCTGTCCCTCCGCGAGCCCGTCTCGTCGGCCGTGGCCGACGGGCCGGTCCTCGTCCTGCTCGACGTCTCGGGGGTCGACGGCGTGTCGCCGTCGGGCGTCGCGGGGCTGCTCGACCTGCTGCGCGTGGCCCGGTCTCGCGGCGGGGACCTGCGGATCTTCGGCGCCTCGGCCGCGCTGCAGCACGCGTTCACGGCGCTGCGGCTCGACGCGGTGACCCGCATCTACGGCGGCCACGACGAGGCGCGGGGTCTCCTCGCGTCCCAGGCCTCCTGATGGCGTTCTACCTCCCGGGCGGCCGTCGCCGCCGGCCCGGCCTCGTGACGCCGCTCGTGGTCATGATGCTGGGGGTCGGCGCGGTGGGCGCGGGGTTCGCCGTGGCCGGTCCGCCCGCCGCCCCGGAGGCGCCCGTGGCGGCGGCGTGCACGGCGGACGCGGCGAGCATCGTGCCCGACGACGGCACGCTGCTCGGCGTCAACCTCGACTGGGCGTCGGAGACCCTCGAGGAGCACCGGACCTACCTCGACCACGCGCCGGCGGTCGCGGTCCAGTTCTCCGACGTCCCCTACGACCGCGAGACGTGGGAGCACACGGTCAGCGCGGTCACCCAGATGAAGGCCAACGGGGGCGTGCTGCTCCTGACGCTCGAACCGCACGCGGGCCTCGCGGCCATGTCCGACGAGGTGGTCGCGACGCTCGCCGACGACCTGCGGGACGTCAACGAGCAGGGGGTCGCGGTCGTGCTGCGGTTCGCGCACGAGATGAACGGGTCCTGGTACGCGTGGGGCCAGCAGCCGACGGCGTACGTCGAGACGTTCCGCCGGGTCGCGGCAGCGGTCCATGCCGAGGCGCCGGGCACGGCCATGATGTGGGCGCCCAACTACGGCGGCGGGTACCCGTTCACGGGCGGCCAGTTCGCGGCCCTGCCGGGGTCTGCCGACTACGCGGCCCTCGACACCGACGGCGACGGCACGCTCACCATGACCGACGACAGCTACCTGCCGTACTTCCCCGGGGACGACGCCGTGGACTGGGTCGGGGTCTCGCTGTACCACTGGGGCAACCAGCGCCCGTGGGGCAACAACGAGGTCCCCGAGGACGGCAAGTTCCTCGCGATGCTCACGGGCACGTACGTGGGCACGGCCGGGGACGACGCCGCGGTGCCGGACTTCTACACCGTGTACGGCGTCGAGCACGACCATCCCGTGGCCGTCCCCGAGACCGCCGCAATCTACACGCCGTCGCGCGGCGGGGCTGCCGAGCTCGACATCAAGCGGGCCTGGTGGCGGCAGGTGTTCTCGTCCGAGACCCACGAGCGGTTCCCGCAGCTCAAGATGGTCAACTGGTTCGAGTGGGCCAAGTACGAGATCGAGATCGACGACGAGGTCGACTGGCGGGCTGCAGGTGCCGCCGACGTCCGCGACGCGTTCGCCGCCGACCTCCCGTCGTGGCTGCGCTACGCCGAGGACGTCTCGACCTGTGAGGAGTGACATGCGATCGACCCTGCGCAGGGCCCGGCGCGCACCTCGCCCGGGCGTCCTGGCCGCCGCCGTGATCGTCGTGGTGGGCCTCGCCACGTTGGCGGCCGCCGCCGTCGGGCCGCCTGCGTCCGGGCCCGGGGCGCCCCGCATGGGGCCCCCGCCCGGGCCCCTGACCTGGGC
>NZ_JBHUAD010000195.1:0-7765 GCF_042789955.1 Oerskovia sp. NPDC056781 | reverse complement strand
GGACCGGGCCTCGTCGTCCTGGTGGAGCGGCGGCGTCAGGCCTTGGGGGCCGTGCCGTCCGTCGACTGAGGGTCCGACGCGTCGGGCCCGGTGGTGTCCGCCTCCGCGGGCTCGGCAGCCTCGACGACCTCGACCGTCTCGGTCACCTCGACCGTCTCGACGGCGGTCGGAACCTCTGCGGCGGGAGTCGCCGCTTCCTCGGCGACCGCGGCGGCCGTCGCTGCGCCGGCAGTGGCGGTAGCGCCCGCGGCCCCCGTGCCCTCGGACACGACCGCGGCCTCGTCGACCACGAAGACCTCGTCCTCGGCCAGGAGGTCGTCCTGGACGGGGGCGAAGGCGAACGCCCGGTAGAACAGCGCGGTGATCGCGGCGCCCGCGAGCGGGGCGACGACGAAGAGCCAGAGCTGGCTCCAGGTCCACCCGCCCGCGAAGACGGCGGCGGCGAACGAGCGGGCGGGGTTGAGCCCTGCGTTCGTGAACGGCGCGACCACGATCAGCAGCACCGTGAGGGTCAGGCCGATCGCGACGGGCGCGAGCCTGGAGTTCGAGCGCTTGTCCGTGACGCCGAGGATCACGCCGACGAAGATGGCGGCAGCGACGATCTCGATGATGAGCGCCGACCAGACGCTGAACGAGAAGGCGCCGTTCGTCGCGGTCGCGAGCGGGGAGTGCTCCCCGAAGCCGTTCGCGGTCGCGGAGAGGAAGGCCTGCTGCGTCGCGTCGGCGATCAGGCCGCTCTGCTGGAGCACGGGGAGCGCCGAGGACGGGATGGTCGCGAAGAGCACGGCCGAGGCGATGACGCCACCGACGAGCTGGGCGAGCCAGTAGGGGAGGACGTCGGCCCAGGCGGTGCGGCCGCCGATGGCCGCGCCGAGCGTCACGGCCGGGTTGAAGTGTCCGCCGGAGACGTGCCCGACCGCGGCGATCCCTCCGAGCAGCGCGATGCCGCCGGCGAGAGCGACGCCGATCGTGCCCGTGCCGAGGCCGCCGACGCTGTAGAGCGCTGCGCCGAGGATCGCGAGGACGAGGAAGAACGTGCCGAAGGCTTCGGCGCCGAGCCGGGCGAGCAGGCTCGGCCCGACCACGACGGTCGTCTCGTCGACGACGACTGCGTCAGGTGCTGAAGTGTCCTGGGACATGGTGTTCCTGTCTGGTGTCTGTGTGGGGTCCGGGAAGGCCGGACGTTCGGGATGAACATGCGAGGTCGGTGCAGAACCGGCATCTCGGAGGCATCCTGCCACCGATGTCTGGGAGTTCGCTGATCAGTTCGTGACCAGTCTCACTCCGCGAGCGCGACCGCGCCAGAGGGCGGGCCGGGCGCCGGGGACGGGCGGCGCCGTGGGGGCGTGCCGTGCTCTGCCGCGCGGACCGGACGGAAAGTATCTTGATGTCGAGAAGTCGAGTACCCTGGGCGGCGGTCAGCATCAACGGTTCGCGCGCGCGAGTTCCGGCACTCGCCGGTAGCCCCCGGGCGGCCGCAGGTTCCCCTCGCAGAGTTGGAGTTACCCCCGCATGGGCAAGATCAAGGTCGTCAACCCGGTCGTCGAGCTCGACGGTGACGAGATGACGCGCATCATCTGGCAGTTCATCAAGGACCGCCTCATCTACCCCTACCTCGACATCGACCTCAAGTACTACGACCTGTCGATCGAGAACCGCGACGCCACCGACGACCAGGTGACGATCGACGCGGCGAACGCGATCAAGCAGTACAACGTGGGCGTCAAGTGCGCGACCATCACCCCCGACGAGGCACGCGTCGAGGAGTTCGGCCTGAAGAAGATGTGGGTCTCCCCGAACGGGACCATCCGCAACATCCTCGGTGGCGTCGTCTTCCGCGAGCCCATCATCATCTCCAACATCCCGCGCCTCGTGCCGGGCTGGAACAAGCCGATCATCATCGGCCGCCACGCCCACGGCGACCAGTACAAGGCGACCAACTTCAAGGTCCCCGGTGCCGGCACCCTGACGCTCACCTACACGCCTGCCGACGGCTCGGAAGAGATCAAGCAGACGGTCGTCACGTACGGCGACGACGGTGGCGTGGCCATGGGCATGTACAACTTCAACGAGTCCATCAAGGACTTCGCGCGCGCCTCGTTCGCGTACGGCCTGCAGCGGAACTACCCGGTGTACCTGTCGACCAAGAACACGATCCTCAAGGCCTACGACGGCCAGTTCAAGGACCTGTTCCAGGAGGTCTTCGACGCCGAGTTCAAGGACCAGTTCGAGGCTGCCGGCCTCACGTACGAGCACCGCCTCATCGACGACATGGTCGCCTCGGCCATGAAGTGGGAGGGCGGCTACGTCTGGGCCTGCAAGAACTACGACGGCGACGTCCAGTCCGACACCGTCGCGCAGGGCTTCGGCTCGCTCGGCCTCATGACATCGGTCCTCATGACCCCGGACGGCAAGACCGTCGAGGCCGAGGCCGCGCACGGCACCGTGACGCGTCACTACCGCCAGCACCAGCAGGGCAAGCCGACGTCGACCAACCCGATCGCGTCGATCTTCGCCTGGACCCGTGGCCTCATGCACCGCGGCAAGATCGACGGCACCCCCGAGGTCACGGCGTTCGCCGAGACGCTCGAGGACGTCGTCATCAAGACGGTCGAGTCCGGCAAGATGACCAAGGACCTCGCACTCCTGGTCGGCCCGGAGCAGGAGTGGCTGACGACCGAGGACTTCCTCGCGGCGCTCGACGAGAACCTGGCTGCCCGCCTGGCTGCCTGACCCTCCTCACCGCACCGACGGCGCCGCTCACCTCCCGGGTGGGCGGCGCCGTCGGGCGTTCTCAGGGGTGCGGGCCGGGGCCGCGTGCGGCTTCGCGTGCGGGGTGCGTGCGGCGCCCGCGGGTGTGACCGACGCCCCACGGGCGAGGTTCGCGGGTACCCCTGGGGAGCGCGGGGGCGTTGTGACAGAGTGTGGCCATGACAACTCCCGTGAACGTGACCGTGACCGGAGCCGCCGGTCAGATCGGTTACGCCCTGCTGTTCCGCATCGCCGCAGGTCAGCTCCTCGGACCGGACGTGCCCGTCCGCCTGCGGCTGCTCGAGATCCCCCAGGGGGTGAAGGCGGCGGAAGGCACCGCGATGGAGCTCGACGACTGCGCCTTCCCGCTGCTGGCGGGCATCGACATCTTCGACGACCCGCGCGCCGGGTTCGAGGGGGCCAACGTCGGCCTGCTCGTCGGGGCGCGCCCCCGCGGTCCGGGCATGGAGCGCGGAGACCTCCTCGAGGCCAACGGCGGAATCTTCAAGCCGCAGGGCGAGGCGATCAACGCCGGCGCGGCCGACGACGTCCGCGTGCTCGTCGTCGGGAACCCGGCCAACACCAACGCCCTCATCGCCGCGTCGAACGCCCCCGACGTGCCGAAGGACCGCTTCACCGCCATGACGCGCCTCGACCACAACCGGGCGCTCACGCAGGTCGCCAAGCGCGCGGGCGTGCCTGTGTCCGAGGTCCGCAAGGTCAGCATCTGGGGCAACCACTCGGCCACCCAGTACCCGGACATCTTCCACGCCGAGGTCGCCGGCCGCCCGGGCGCCGAGCTGGCCGCGGACGCGGCCTGGCTCACGGGCGAGTTCATCCCGACCGTCGCCAAGCGCGGCGCGGCGATCATCGACGCACGCGGCGCCTCGTCGGCCGCGTCGGCCGCGAACGCCGCGATCGACCACGTCTTCGACTGGGTCAACGGCACGCCCGAGGGCGACTGGACGAGCGCGGGCATCGTGTCTGACGGGTCCTACGGTGTTCCCGAGGGCCTCATGGCCTCGTTCCCCGTGGTCTCGCGCGGCGGGACGTGGGAGATCGTCCAGGGCCTGGAGATCTCGGACTTCTCGCGCGAGCGCATCGACGCCTCGGTCGCCGAGCTCGTCGAGGAGCGCGACGCGGTGCGGGGACTCGGTCTGATCTGAGCCCCGGGGGTCGGCGTCCGGGAGCCCGGGAGCCGACCCCCCGGTGCCCGGTCCGGGTCGGCGGGCTCGGTGCCCGGACCGTGCTGCGGTGCCCGGAAAATCCCTGCGTGCACGTCGGAGGCCCGCCATAGGATCGACGGGCCATGACCGATGCACCCACCGGCTCTCCGACCGGCCCAGACCATGCCCCTTCTTCCCTGACCGCCACCTCGACGGACCCGGCGCGTCGCCTCGACTGGCGGCGGCTGCGCGGTCCGCAGGCCGTGGTCGCTCTCGTCGCGCTCACGGTCGGGGCGGTCGGCGCCGCCTACGGCACGGTCGTCGCGGGCTGGCTCGCGGCCGACCCGACGACGGCGACGCTCCAGCTCCTCGCCGCGTGCATCGTCGGCGCGGCGCTGCTCGACACGGTCGGCCAGGTGGTCTGGGCCGGGGTCGTCGACCGGGCCGAGGGGCGCCTGCGCGGCGACCTGCTCTCCGCAGCCCTGCACCAGCCCCTGGCCACGCTCACCGAGCAGGCCGTGGGCGAGGTGCTGGACCGCGTCGACGACGACACCCACGCGGTCGGCACGCTCGTGCGCCGCCAGGCCTGGGGCGCGGGACGCACGCTCGTCGGCGTGATCCCCATGTGGGTCGTGGCCGGGCTGACGTGGTGGCCCGCGTGGATCCTGTTCCCCGTGCTCGGCGTGGTCGCCGGGCTCATCGTGCGGCCCATGCTCGGGGAGATCGCCCGCCGGAAGGTGATCGAGGAGGCGGCCTGGACGGACCATGCGGCCGTGTTCGAGGAGGCCGTGGCGGCGCGCGACGACCTGCGCACGAGCCTGGGCCAGTCGTTCGCGGTGCGACGGCTCGCCGAGCGGTCGGCGCAGGTCCACCGCAAGTTCGAGGCCGTGCTGTCGGTCGAGTCGCGCATGCTCCGCCGCGCCGGGCTCGTGCTCGCGTCGCTCCTCGCGGGCGTCGCGGTCGCGGGCGCGGCGCTCGCCGCCGACGGCCAGCTGGGCGTCGACCGCCTCGTCACGCTGTTCCTCGTCACGTCGATGTTCGTGGGGCAGACCGACAACCTGGTGCACCACCTGCCCGACATCCAGGAGGGGCTCGGGGCGCTCACGCGCATCCGGCAGATGCTCTCGGTCGCCCCCGAGCCGGTCGGTGGGCGCGACGTGCCCGCCGGGCCGGTCGGCATCGAGCTCCGTGACGTCCACTTCTCGTACGCCGAGGGCACGTTCGCCCTCGACGGCGTGAGCCTGCACGTGCCCGCCGGTGCGACGGTCGCGCTCGTCGGCAGGACGGGCTCGGGCAAGTCGACCCTCGCGTCGTTGCTGTCCCGGGCGGTCGAGCCACCGCGCGGTTCCGTGTTCCTGGGCGGCGTCGACGTGCGCGACCTCGACCTGCAGGCGCTGCGCGCCGCTGTCGGTGTCGTGACCCAACGGACCGAGATCCTCGCGGGGACTCTCGCCGAGAACGTCGCGCTGTTCGCCGACGTCCCACGCTCGTCGATCGAGGCCGCGGTGCGCGAGCTGCGCCTCGACGAGTGGGTGACGGGCCTGCCCGACGGGCTCGACACGCTCCTCGGACCCGGTGGGACGTCACTGTCGGCGGGCGAGGAGCAGCTCGTCGCGTTCGCACGCCTCCTGGTGCGCGACGTCCAGGTCGTCGTCCTCGACGAGGCCACGGCGCGCATGGACCCGCTGACCGAGGCGCGGGTCGTGGCCGCCTCCGAGCGGCTGCTCGCAGGGCGCACGGGCGTGCTCGTCGCGCACCGTCTCACGACGATCGAGCGTGCGGGCCTGATCGCGGTGCTCGACCGGGGAGCCGTCGTCCAGCAGGGCGACCGGGCCGCGCTCGCGCGCGTCGCGGGGCCCTACCGCGACCTGCTCGACGCGAGCGTCGCGCAGGACGGGCGCCCGGCGTCGGTGCTGGTCGACGGCCGGGGGAGCGAGCTCGTGGAGGGCGAGGGCTCGCGCCCGGCCGAGGCCGCCACGACACCCCTGGCAGGAGCTGCCGGATCCACGGACACCTCCGACGGCGACCCGGCGGCGGAAGCCGTCGGCGGTCGACGTCGGCTCGGTGAGCCGCCCGCCCTGGCGGACCCGGGCGACGGACCCAGCCTCGCGCGCGGCGTCCTGCACGCGCTGTTCGTGCGTCCCGCGTGGGGCGTCGTGGGCGCCGGGCTGTTCCTCGTGGCGAGCCTGGTCTCGGCGCAGGGGGCCGTCACGGGCTTCCTGTGGGGGCACGCCGTCCAGGGGCTCGACGAGGGCTTCCCGGTCACGCTGCTCGTCCCGTTCGTCGTGCTCCTCGTGGTCGCGCCCTTGTGCCTCGCGCGCGCCCTGTACGTCTACCCGCGGTGGTGGATCGAGGTCCTGCTGCGTGTACGCATGTCCGTCATGGCGGGCCAGACGCGCCAGCACCGGCTCACGTCCACGCCGCCGGGCGAGGTCGTGGCGCGGGCCATGGACGCCGACCGCTTCGTACGCTACGCGGACCGCTGGGTCGACCTCGTCAACGGGCTCGTCATCGCGGGGGTCACGGCCCTGCTCAGCCGGTCGTGGCTCGCGGGGGCCGTGCTGCTCGCGGTCATGGTCGTCTCGGCAGCCGCGTCGGCGCTCGGTCGCCCGATCGCGGGCCGGTCGGCCACACGGTCCTCGGCCGCCCGCGCCCGGTTCGGGCGTGCTCTGGTCTCGGCGCTCGACTCGGCGCGTTCGGTCAAGCTCGCGGCCCGGACCCCGCAGGTGCACGCGCACCTGCACGAGGTCGACGCGGGCCGGGTGCGGGCCGCGATCTTCGAGCACCGGGTGCAGGCCGCGCTCGACGGGGTGCCGCTCGTCATGATCCAGCTCGGTGTCGTCGCCGCGTGGGCCGGTCTCCTGACGGGCACGTGGGACCTCGCGACGGCGCTCCTGGTCGCGAACGCGGTCAACGGCTTCGGGTGGTTCGGTGTCGTCGCGGGGGCGGTCGTGACCGAGGCGCCGGGCACGCGGTCGTGGCAGCGTGCGACGAGCCGGCTCGCCGCCGGGGCGGACCTCATGGACCTGCCCCCGGGTGTCGACCTCCTCTCGGGGGCGGCCCCCACGCCCGTGCCGGGCACACGGCAGGCGCTCGAGCTGCTGGAGCTGGCGGGCGTGAGCGCGCTGCACGACGACGGCACGATCGGCGTGCAGGGCGTCGACCTGACGATCGAGCGCGGCGAGCTCGTGCTCCTGCTCGGCCAGGTGGGGGCGGGCAAGTCGAGCCTGCTCGCAGCCCTCGCAGGGCTCATGGAGCACACGGGCCACATCCGCTGGAACGGGACCGACGTGGAGGACGCGCAGACGTTCCTGCGTCCGGGGCAGGTCGCTCACGTCGCGCAGGTCCCGCGCGTGCTGTCGGGGACGTTCGCCGACAACGTGCGGCTCGGGCACGAGCGCGAGGTCACCGGTCCGGTCGCGGCCGCGCGTATGGAGCGGGACGTGGTCGAGGCGGGCGGTCACGGTGCGCTCGTGGGGCATCGCGGGGTCCGGCTCTCGGGTGGTCAGGTGCAGCGGCTCGCGCTCGCCCGGGCGCTCGCGACCGACGCCGAGCTCCTGCTGGCCGACGACGTGTCGAGCGCTCTCGACGCCGCGACGGAGATCGAGCTGTGGTCGTCGTTGCGCGAACGGGGGACCACGGTGATCGGTTCGACGTCGAAGCGCGCGGCGCTGGCGCGGGCGGACCGGGTCGTCGTGCTCCACGACGGCGCGATCGCGGAGGTCGGCCCGTGGAGCGACCTGGCGCCGCGGTGGGGGCACCTCGCGGGCTGACCCGTAGCGTCGACCCGTCCTGGCCGCGCGGTCGGGTCGCGTCGCATCCAGTGCCGAAGCCGAGGCCGGTCGGGC
>NZ_JBHUAD010000194.1:0-7788 GCF_042789955.1 Oerskovia sp. NPDC056781 | reverse complement strand
GCGGCACGCGGCCGGGACACGGGTGGCGGGGCGCCCGGGAGCGGGCGCACCCCCGAGGGGTCAGGAGGTCGCGACGGACGTCGCGACGTTCTCCATGCCGAGCACCTGGACACCGGTCGTCGCACCCGCGGGCGGGATGTACATCGCGACCATGGTCGTGTACCCGACGTTGAGCTTGTTCGTCGGCTCGCTGGCCCCGAAGAGCGCCTTCTCGGTGTCCGACCCGGGGGCGATCTTGCCCCCCTCCTCGATCGTGCGCGTCTCGAGAGCGGTCAGCCCGGCCATGACCATCGCGCCGCCGTCGGCCGTGCGCACGGCGCGGGCCTGGTCGGGCGTCGGGGTGAACGTCATGGTCAACGAACCCTCGGCCTTGCTCAGCTCGGCCATCTGCACGGTCGCGTTGTTCGCGACCCACGCACGCAGCGGGTCGTCGGCGAACGACCCGGCGTACGCGGAGCCCACACCGAGCGTCAGGACGTCCGCGTACTGCGCCACGGCGTCCGCGGGCGTCACGAGGAGCGACGGGTCGTCCATCGGGACGGACTCGCTGCCCACCGCAGGACCCGCGAACGCGGGCAGGGTCGCGCTCGGGAACAGCCTGACCCAGGCCCACAGCTTGTACGGGTCGCGGGCCGCCGTCTGCTCATACGCGAGCAGGCGCGGGGACTGGAGGTCCTCGGGCTGGACGGTCACGGCGTAGGCCTGGCGGGGCCAGGTGTCCGTCGTCGTGATGATGTCCTGCTGGACGTCGGTCGGCAGCTTCGTGACCAGGTCCTGGTTGCCCCGCACCGCGGCGACCGCGAGCTGGCTCGTCCGGAGCGAGAGCGCCGGGCCGGCGAGGCGGTTGCCGAGCTGGGCGGCGTCGTTGGTCGCGGCCGCCTCGTCGAGCGAGGTGCCGACCGCGGTGCGGACCTCGGCCATCTGGTCGGCGGTCAGCGCGGGGACCGCCTCGGTGGGCGTCGGGTCCGGGTCTGCGGTGGGCACGGGCGAGGCGCAGCCTGCGAGCAGGATCGCCCCTGCGAGGACACCTGCTACGGCGGCCGTGCGGGTCGCGGAGCGGCGGGGGGTGCGCTTGCTCATCGGTCTCCTCCGGTCGTGTCGGGAGTCTGGGTCTGGTCGTCGTCGCCCGACGTGGGCGGGGCAGCCTTCGTCTGCCCGAAGCCCCACGCCTGACGCCAGGCGTCGGCCCGGGCAGCCGAGCCACCGTCGGTGCCGGCCTGCGGCTCGGCGGTCGGGGCGGGCACGATCGGCTGGGCGGCGGTGGCGTTCTTCTGCCGACCGGGCACGACCGGGATCTGCCCGGTCAGCCACCGGTTGCGCGGGCGCTGCGCGCGCGCCTCCTCCTGGGCTGCGTTCTCGGCCTCGAGGCGCTGCCTCTCGGCCCTCTCCCGCAGCTCACGGCGGGTGAGCGTGGCGGTCGCGCCGGTCTGCGGCGAGGGCTCCCGCTGGGCGGTCCCTCGAGCGTCGCCCGACCCAGGGTCGGTCGGTGCGGGCGCACCCGTCGGGCCTGCGGTGCCCTCGGTCGTCCCGGCCGCCGCCTCGTCGCCCTTGCCCTTCGTGGTGCGCTTCGACGGCTTGCTGCCCTTCTTGCCGTCCTTCTTGCCACCCACGAACGAGATCACGCCGATCGCGAGCCCGGCCAGGAGGAGCAGGGCGCCGCCGGCGATCCCGGGCCACTGCCAGGGCGTCGAGACCTCACGGGCCCAGGTCAGGGTCACGACCGGGGTGGCGGGGTCCTCACCGGTACCGGCAGCGAGCAGGCTCCAGCGACCCGGTCGGTCGGACCAGCGCAGGCTGACCTCGCCCGCGCCCGCCGACTCGGCGAACCACATGTCGGAGCCGGCCGGGTCCACGCCGACGACCGGCGCCGGGGCCGCCTCGTCGGTCGTGGCGTCACCCTCTGCGGGCACCTCGCCCTCGGCGGGCGCCTCACCCTCGGCCGGGGTCTCCTCCGCCGGAGGCGGCGCGGCGACCGACCGGGTCGAGAGCGTGTCCCAGTCCGTGAGGCCGGTGACGACCGTGTGGGCGTCCGTGCCGACCCATCCCTCGACGTCGACCTCACGGCCGATCACGAGCGTGACGGGCTTGTCGTCCGAGGCCTTCGCGGTGACGGTCACGTCGCCCGCGACCATGTCGAGGACGCCAGGCTCGGAGACGATCAGTGGCGAGGTACCGTCGGCGGGGGTCGTGGCGACCACCGTCTCGCTCTCACGCCAGATCGTCGCCGAGGCGACCCCCGTGCCGATCCCCACCAGGCCGAGCACGATCAGGCCGGCGGCCAGGATTCGTTGAAGCACCGAGTTTTCCCTTCGTCATGGACAATCCACAATAGAGGCGAACGCGCGTCGGATTCGAAAGTTCGCCGGATGGCGACGATCGGCGCAGACTCTTCACGAACTCCTCGCGACACCCTGACGGTACCCATTCCGGGTATTCAGGACACAGCCGGGCCACGTATCCTGGTGGACGATCCACAGGTCGGGCTGCCGGTGACGCGCCGGCACTCATCCCCCGACACCCATGCTGGCGTGGACCAGCCCAAGGCGGAAGGTCGACCCGTGTCCGACGAACGCACACTGTTCCCCATCACCATGCGCGGATACGACCGCATCATGGTGGAAGGCCAGCTGGCCAAGCTCGAGAAGGACCTCGAGGAGTCCCGACACCGAGCGGAGGCCGCTGACGCACGGGCCGTGCAGCTCACGTCGGACCTCCAGGACGCCCAGCGTCAGCTGCGCGAGACGGACCGGCCGTCGTACGCCGGTCTGGGTTCACGCATCGAGCAGCTCCTCCGCTCGGCCGAGGAGCAGTCGGCCGACATCCTGGCCCAGGCCAACGCGCAGGCTGTCGACATCATGTCCCGCGCCAAGGTCGCGGGCGGGCAGATCCGCTCGCGTGCCGAGAACGAGGTCGCCGAGCTCCTCTCGAACGCCCGCCGCGAGGCCGAGGAGATCCGCTCGACCGCCGCCGCGGAGACCGAGAGCACGCTGGTCGGCGCACAGCGCCGCGCCGAGGAGTTCGTCGGTTCGGCCGAGCGCGAGGCCGCCCGCATCCAGAGCGCGCTGAACACCGAGGAGAGCGAGCGCCGCTCGAGCCTCGAGCGCGAGCTCGGCACGCTGCGTGCCCAGACCGAGCGTGAGACGACCGAGCTGCGCGTCGCGACCGAGCGCGAGACCGCGGAGCTCCGCGCCCGGGTCTCGGCCGAGACCGCGGCGATGCGTGAGGCCGCCGAGCGGGAGACGACCGAGCTGCGCGAGACGACGCGCCGCGAGGCCGAGCGCCAGGTCGCCGAGGCCAAGCGCGCCGCGTCCGAGGCCGCCAACGCCGTGACGTCGGAGATGGAGGAGCTGCGCGAGAAGGCGCGCACCGCCCTCGCCGAGGCCGAGCTCGACATCGCCCGCCGCCGCGAGGAGGCCGAGCTGGAGAGTGCCGCACGTCACCAGGTCGCCAAGGAGGAGACCGAGAAGCTCGTCGCGACCGCCGAGTCGCACGCCTCGGACGCCGAGGCCCGCGTGGTCGCCGCGCTCGAGCAGGCCGAGAAGGTCCGCACCGAGTCCGACGAGTACGTCAAGGAGGTCATCGCGACCGCGCGCCACAACGCGGACCGCGTGGTCGCCGAGGCCCGCGAGTTCGCCGAGCAGACGGTCGGGGACGCCAAGGCGGAGGCCGAGCAGCAGCGTGCTGCCGCTCAGCGCCAGCTCGAGGACCTCACGCGCCAGCACGAGTCGATCAACACGTACCTCGACGAGCTGCGCGGGCTCCTGGGCGACAGCGACGCGGGTGCGGCCAAGGCGAAGGCCGCCGCTCCCGCCGCGATCGCGGGCACGCCGGCCCAGCGCGCTCGTGCGGCCAACCTCATGACCGCCGAGTTCCCGCAGGTCGAGGCCGCGGAGCCCGAGGCCGAGTCGGCGCGCACGGCCGACGAGCCCGAGGCTCCGGCCCGGACCAAGGGCTGACGAGATGACGACCGACGGCGACGGCACGGGACGCACTCCCGGGTCGTCGCCGTCGCCGCGTCCGGAGGGGCCGGCACGTTCGCACGGCGGTCCCGGCGCGCCGTCCGTCCCCGGCGCCGGCCGGCCCGACGACGTCGCCGCCTGGCGTGCCCAGCGCACCGAGGCCGCGGCGCACCAGGCGGCCGAGCTCGAACGTCGCCGCGCACAGGAGTCCGCCGAGGCGGCTGTCCTGCTGCGCGAGTTCATCGCCGAGGCCGGGCGACGCGGCATCGCGCCCGTGCCGCTGCAGGCCCGGTCGTACGCGGGCGACGCGACGTACCGGACGCGCACGCTCGGCTGGTACCTGCGCAAGAACCGGACGCTCGCGGTCGGCACGGACGGGGCGTTCTACGTCCTCAGCGTCCCGGGCGGGCTCTCGGCGCGGCTGCGCGGCGCCGTCCTCACACCCTCGGACCCGCCGCTCGTGCTCGGCAAGGGCGGCCGCGACGGCGAGTCGATCTCGCTCGCCGACGCCATCGCGCTGGTCCTCGAGCGCGGCTGACCCGCGTCACCGGCACCGCCGCCGACGTCACCCCTTGGCGGTCGCCCAGAGGTCTCCGAGCGCGTTCGCGACCGCTGCCGGCTCCTCGACCGCGCTCATGTGACCGGCGGACTGCACCAGGACGAGCGAGGTGCCGCGTGCGGCCGCGACCATGTGCTCGGCGGCCTCGACGGGCGTCAGGGTGTCCTCCTCGCCCACGACCACGGTGACCGGACCCGCGAAGCGGGCCAGGACCTCGGTGCGGTCCGGGCGGGCGGCCATGGCGCGCTGGGCCCACGCGACGCCGTCGGGCCGCTGGGAACGGATCCACTCCTCGAGGCGGGCCGTCAGCGCGGGGCGCGCGACCTTGCTCGTCGCCCCGAGGAGCGCACCCGGCATGCCGAGCACGGCGTCGACCGTGGCGCTGCTCGCCACGGCCTCGGCGATGCGCAGACGGTTGGCCCGCGCCTCGTCGGTGTCGGCGGTGGACTTGGTGTCCACGAGGCCCAGGGCGACGGTGAACTCGGGGTGCCGCTCGGCGGCCGCGAGCGCCACGTAGCCGCCCATCGACATCCCGACGACGACCGCACGCTCGACCCCCGCGGCACGTGCCGCGGCCACCACGCCGTCCGCGGCGGCCTCGATCGAGGCCGGCTCGGCGCCGAGCGGGCTCTGGCCCGCGCCGGGGAGGTCGACCGCGAGGACCGTGGCGCCGCTCGGCAGGGCGGCGGCGACGTCGAGCCACATGCGGTGGTCGAACGGGAAGCCGTGCACGAGCAGCACGGGCAGCCCGTGACCGTGGCGCAGCGTGTGGAGGGCGAGGCTTCGGTCGGTCGTGGTCATGGTTCCTGTCCCGTCGTCGGTGGCTGGACGTGCGTGCGGCTCGCGTCGTAGGAGGCCTGGTCGGTGGACTCGGTGTCGGTCCCGGTCTCGGTCGCCGCGTCCCACGTCGTGGGCAGCGGCACGGGGAACCCGGGCAGGACGTGCGCGACGATCTCGTCGAGCACGCGGCGGACCGACGGTTCCCCGACCCACAGGTGCTTCGCCCCTTCGACCGCGATGACCTCGGCCTGGGGCACGCGCGCGAACCGGCGGCGCGCCTCGTCGGGACGCAGGTAGTCGTCGAGCTCGGGGACGAGCACCACGAGCGGCTTGCCGAACGCCGCCCAGCGGTCCAGGTCGTCGTCGGTCGCGCGGTGCAGGGGCGGGGAGAGCAGGATCGCGCCCTCGATGCCCGGGTCGGTGCCGTGCTTGAGCGCGATCTCGGTACCGAACGACCACCCCACGAGCCACCGGTTCGGCAGGTCGTGGAACTCGGCGAGCTCGATCGCGGCGGCGACGTCGAAGCGCTCGGCCTCGCCGCCGTCGAACGCGCCCTCGCTCGTCCCGCGCGGGGACGACGTCCCCCGGGTGTTGAAGCGCAGCACCGCGAGGTCAGCGAGCGCGGGCAGGCGCCATGCGGCCTTGCGGTAGACGTGGGAGTCCATGTAGCCGCCGTGCGTGGGCAGCGGGTGCAGCGTGATCAACGTGCCCGACGGCGCAGCGTGCGCCGGGAGCGCGAGCTCGCCCACGAGGGTCAGGCCGTCCGCGGTGTGCAGCTCGACGTCCTCGCGGCGGGCCGGCAGCACCGTGAGCGAGCGGATCGGGGCGCCGTGCTCGGCGGGCCTGCCCTCGGGGGTCGTGGGCGCCGTGGGGGGCTCCTGCGGTGCAGGCGGCGTCGCGGCAGCCGGCGCGGCGGGCTGGTCTGCGGCCTGGGCGGCGGGCTCGTCGGGGTGGTCGGTCGCTGGGGCGGGACGGTGCGCGTTCATCACGGCCGAGCCTAGCCGCCGGTTCCGCCGGGCGACGGGTTGGCGAGGGACGCTCCGGGCCGTGCCGTGCGCGTCAGCGGCGACGTTCGCGGGCCGACCAGCAGCCCGAGTGCCAGTGCCGGCGGTCCTCGAGGGCCGAGGCCGCGCCGAACATCGAGTCGTTCGCCCAGGCCACGACGTGGCTCGTGCCCGCCGGGATGGTCTGCCGACACCCCGGGCACACGTAGGACTTGTCACCTGAGCGCACCGTGCGGACCGACCACTCGCCGTCGGCCCCCGACTCCGAGCGCAACCCGCCCAGGGCACGGCCCAGGTCGAGCGGGGCAGGTTCTGCCCCCCAGGGGCGGCGACGGGAGGGACGCTTCGACGGCATCCGTCCATTGTCCCTGCTCGAGGCCTACGGGGCTCCCCTCCCAGCGGCTTCCCAGAGAGTGCCGCTAGAGTTACGGGGCCTGCAACCCGTGCTCGGCGACGTGCTCGCCACCGGTCGTGCGCGGACACCCCCGAACGAAGGATCCCTGTGAAGCTCCGTACCTCCCGCGGCCTCGTCGCGATCGCCCTGGGGACCGCCCTGGTCCTCTCCGGCTGCGCGAGCGGCAACGACGGCGGCGCCAGCCCGTCGCCCTCCGACGCCGCCGCCACCGACATCCCGACGCCCTCCGCAGAGGACATCGCGGCGCTCGAGGCCGTCAAGGTCACCGGAGACGCGGGCGCCGAGCCCACCGTGGAGTTCACGACGCCGTTCACGGTCTCGGCGGCGACCGCGCGGTCGATCGACGAGGGCGACGGTGACCCCATCGCCAAGGGTCAGCAGATCTCGATGCAGTCCGCGGCCTTCCTGGGGACCGACGGCAGCAAGGCGATGTCGACCTGGGACACGAACAGCCCCGAGCAGCTCGTCCTGGACGACAACCTGTACCCGCAGCTGCTCGACGTCCTCGTCGGCAAGAAGGTCGGGACGCGCTTCCTCTTCGCCGCTCCCATGAACGACGGTTCGGGCACCCTGGTGACCGTCGCCGAGGTCGTCGAGACCAAGGACGTGCCGGACCCGGCCGACGTGCCGACCCGCGCCGAGGGTGAGGCCGTGACACCGGCCGACGGGCTCCCCGTCGTCACGCTCGACGACACGGGCAAGCCGACCGTGACGATCCCCGAGGGGTACACGGCGCCGACCGACCTCGTCGTCCAGCCCCTCATCAAGGGCACCGGCCCGGAGGTGACCGCCGACCAGACGATCATCGCTCACTACGCGGGGTACACGCTCGACGGCAAGCAGTTCGAGGCCTCGTGGGACAGCGGAACCCCTGCCACCTTCCCGCTGAACGGTGTGATCGCCGGCTGGACGCAGGGACTCGCGGGCCAGACGGTCGGCAGCCAGGTCCTGCTCGTCATCCCGCCGTCGCTCGGCTACGGCGCCTCGGAGGGGCACAAGCTGCAGAAGGAGACCCTCGTCTTCGTCGTGGACATCCTCGCGGCGTACTGAGTCTCCCGAGCCTCACCGAAG
>NZ_JBHUAD010000193.1:0-7863 GCF_042789955.1 Oerskovia sp. NPDC056781 | reverse complement strand
AGGCATTCCCCGGCGCCGCCGCCCGTCGTGTCCCCGCAGGTCAGCCCTCGATCGTGCTCGGGTCCATGTACATGACCTCCCACAGGTGACCGTCGAGGTCGGAGAAGCTGCGCGAGTACATGAAGCCCTCGTCCTGGGGCGGGTTGGTCTGCGACCCGCCCGCGGCGAGCGCCCGGTCGGCGAGCTCGTCGACGCCCGTGCGGGACTCGGCGCTGATCGCGTTGATGGTCTCGGTCGCGCTCTGGGCGTCGACGATGGTCTTCGACGTGAAGCGACGGAAGAAGTCGCGCGTCAGGAGCATGACGTAGATCGTGTCGCTGATGACGACGCACGACGCGTTCTCGTCGGTGAACTGCTCGTTGATCGAGAACCCGAGCTGCGTGTAGAACGCCTTGGACTTCTCGAGGTCGGCCACGGGCAGGTTGACGAAGATCTGGGTTCCGGTCATGACGTGCTCCTTCGGACGTGCCGCCGCGCTGGGCTCCGCGGCGAGGACGGGTGTCGTCGGTGTAGACCGGCGGTCCTCGGAGAACTCATCGGCCGGTCAGACCAGCACCTCGCCGTCGCGGGCCACGACCTGGCCGCCGGCCACGACGAGCGCGCGGCCCGGTGCCCGGACCACGGCGTCCATGGTGTTCTCGGCGTCGACCAGCACGACGTCGGCGCGTGCGCCCTCGACGAGGTCGTGCACCGGGCGTCCCACGAAATGTGCGGCGTCGCTCGTCGCGAGCCGGGCCGCGCGCACGATGTCCTCGTCGTGGCGGAAGCGCGCGAGCTGGGACAGGCGGGTCGTGAGTGCGAGCAGGTCGCCCGTGCCGTACGGCGCCCACAGGTCGCGGATGCCGTCGGTGCCCAGGCCCACGCGCACGCCGTGCGCGCGCAGCAGGTCGAGCGGGAGCGGGGTGGCGCCGATCGGGGCGACGGTCGTCATGCTGATGCCCGCGTCGCCCATGGCCTCGACGAGGTCGGCCATGCGGGTCGGCGGGAGCTGCCCGACCGCGAAGCCGTGCGCCACGTTGACCTTGCCCTGCAGGCCTGCGCGGATCGTGCGCTCGATCATGAGCTCGATCTGGAACGCGCCGAGCTCGCCGCCGTCGTGGAGGTGGACGTCGACGCCGACGCCCCGGCGCTCGGCGATCTCGAACAGCCCGTCGAGCTGCGTCACGGGGTCGCGGTCGATCGAGGCGGGGTCGAGCCCGCCGATGTGCTCGGCCCCGGCGGCCGCTGCGGCGTCGAGCAGCTCGAGCACGCCCGGCCGGCGCAGGACGCCGTCCTGGGGGAACGCGACGATCTCGGCGTCGACCGCGCCGCCGAGGACGAACAGGGACTCGCGGACCACGTCGATACCGCGCAGACCGAGACCCAGGTCGACGTCGACGTGGGTGCGGATCGCCGTCGTGCCGTGACGCAGGAACTCGCGCAGGACGGCGACCGTGACGTCGACCCCGGGGATGCCGAGCTCGTCACGGTGCTCGCGCTCGTGCGCGATGCGTCCCTGCGTGGTGGCCTCGCCGCCGTAGCTGACCCAGGGCTTGCCCCACCAGCTCTTGTCGACGTGCGCGTGCGCGTTGACGAACCCGGGCAGGGCCAGGAGGCCGCGCCCGTCGACCTCGCCCGGGGCGGGCGCGGTGCGCCCCTGGCGGGCCCCGGCCTCGGTGGGGGAGTGCGGCGTCACGCGGGTGATGTGCCCGTCCGTGACGTGGAGGTCGACGGGGTCGCCGCCCCACGGCCGGACGTTGCGCAGCACCGACACGGCGACCTGGGGAGAGGTGGGGAACGGGGGCATCTGGGGTCCTTCTTCCGGTGGTGCTGGCTGGCCTGGTGCAGGACCCACCCCCAGGGGCTCTCACCGTCGTAAATGGTATACCATTTCTCGCCGAAGGTTCCGGGAGGATGGACGCATGAACGCAGACCAGCCGTTCGAGCCCGAGGCGGACCGGGTCGCCCGCATCGTGCGCGAGCAGATCATCGACGGCGACCGCGCGCCGGGCGACCGGCTCGTCGAGCGCGACCTCGCGGCCGAGCTGGGCGTGAGCCGCGTCCCCGTCCGCGACGCCCTCAAGGCGCTCATCGCCGAAGGGCTCGTGACCCCGCGGCCCAGGACGTGGGCCGTCGTGCGGACCTTCACCGACGCCGACGTCGACGACCTCATCGAGGTGCGTTCGGCGCTCGAGACGCTGACCTTCCGCCTCGCCGCCGAACGCAGGACCCCCGACGAGGTCGCCGCGCTCGAGGCCGTCCTCGATCGCGAGGCCCGGGCCGCGCGCGACCACGACGCGAAGGCCGCCCACCGTGCCGGCGCCGACTTCCACGAGCTCGTCGCGACGACCGCCGCGAGCCCCCTCCTCGACGAGATCGGCGCGATCACCGCGAGCCGCCTGCGCTGGCTCCTCGGGCAGCACCTCGACCTCCAGGAGATGGTCGACGAGCACCGCGGGCTCCTGGCCGCGATCCGCGCGGGCGACGGGCAGGAGGCGGCGCGCCTCGCCGTCGGGCACGTGCAGACCAGCCGCGACGCCGCGCGCACCCGGCGTGCCCAGGCCGCACCGCGGGACTGAGGTCTCACCCCTCCCGGCGCACGTCCTCGGGCGACTTGTCGGGTCGCCAGCCCCGCCACACGGCGTGCCGCAGCTTGCCGTCGCCGTCGGGGGTGCTCGTCCAGTCCGCGTAGTCGACCTCGCCGACCAGGTGCGGCGTGACCCAGCGGGCGTCCGAGGCGTCCGCGGCCGGGACGTCGAGCGCCGGGTTCGTGACCCGCTCGATCCGGCCGAGCCGTGTCACGAGGTCGCGCCGGTCCTTCTCGGTGAAGCCCGACCCGACACGGCCCACATAGCGCAGCCCCTCGTCGTCGGGCACGGCGAGCAGCAACGAGCCGACCAGGTGCGACCTGTCCCCGTGCCCCGGACGCCAGCCGACCACCACGACCTCCTGGCTGTGCGAGTGCTTGACCTTGATCCAGCTCCGCGAGCGACGCCCGGCCGTGTACGTGCTCGTGCGGCGCTTGGCCACCACGCCCTCCAGGGCGAGCTGCCTGCTCGTCGCGACGGCCCCCGCGAGGTCGCCGTCGAACGCCGGCGGTACGTGCACGATCCCCGACCCGTCGACCAGGTCCTCCAGGATCGCGCGGCGCTCGTCGTAGGTGCGCCGGACGAGCGAGCGCCCCCCGACGGACAGGACGTCGAAGAGCATGAGCTCGACCCCGACCTTCGCGCGCGCCGCCGCGACGTCCCCCGCCCTGGTGAGGTTGGCGCGCTGCTGGAGCCGCCGGAAGCTCGGGCGACCGCGCGCGTCGAGCGCCACGATCTCGCCGTCCACGACCACGGGCAGGTCCTCGGGAGGGACGCGGGCCGCCAGGTCCGCGAGCTCGGGGTAGGTCACGGTCATGTCCTTGCCGCTGCGGCTCACGAGGCGGACGGTCGGGGCGCCGGTGCTGCCGGGCGCCGTGGCGCCGCCGGTGACCTGCGCGACCACCCGGAAGCCGTCCCACTTCATCTCGTAGGCCCAGTCCTCGGGGTCCCCCTCGGCCGTGAGCGTCTCGACCGTCCCGGCGGTCGCGAGCATGGGGCGGGGCAGGGCTGCACCCGCGGGCCCGTCGTCGTGCTCGGTGGGGTGCTGCCCGGTCGCCTTGCCGCGGGGCGCGGCGTGCCGTGTCGCGTGCTGTGGCGCCCGCCCCTCGTCGCGCGGGGCCATGAGGTGGATGAGCCAGTTGTTCTCCTCACCCTTGCCGGAGGACCCGTGGCCCCCCGTGTGGATGAGCGCGAGCCGCCGCGTCCCGTGCTGCTCGCCGTGCAGCGTGACGATGACCTCCTCGTCGTCGCGCCACTTCTCGAGCTCGTACGTGCCGGCGTCCCAGATGGTCACCTCGCCGCCGCCGTACTCGCCCGCCGGGATGGTCCCCTCGAACGAGCCGTACGCGAGCGGGTGGTCCTCGGTCTGGACCGCGAGGTGGTTCTGCTTCGTGTCGGTCGGCTCGCCGCGCGGCAGGGCCCAGCTCACGAGCACGCCGTCGTGCTCCAGGCGGAAGTCCCAGTGCAGGCGGCGCGCGTGGTGCTCCTGGATGACGAAGCTGTTGCCCGCCGGTGGCTCGTCGGGCGGCTCACCCGATCCCGGGACCGGCTCGGGCGTCCGGGAGGCGTCGCGCTTGGAGCGGTAGGTCTCGAGGCGGTCGCGGCGGGGTTCGTCTCCTGGTGTGCGGTCGCGCCCGCTGTCGTCCGTGCTGCCGCCGCCCGACGGCGCCGCGCCCTTGCGCGCGAACGTCGCCATGCGCTCGGGCGTGGGTTCGAGAGAGGCCAGGTGGCCGGCCGTGAGCGCCGCGAGCGGGTCGCCCATGCTCTGGACGCGCTCCACGACCTGGTCCTTGTCGAGGTGCGCGAGATCCGGGTCGTCGAGCTCGTCCCACGTGCGCGGGGCCGCGACGGTCGGGTGGGCGCGGCCACGCAGCGAGTAGGGCGCGATGGTGGTCTTGTTGCCGTTGTTCTGGCTCCAGTCGACGAGCACCTTGCCGCCGCGCAGCGCCTTCTTCATGTCGCTCACGACGAGGTCGGGGTGCTCGGCCTCGAGGTAGCGCGCGAGCTCGTGCGCGACCGCGCTGACCTCGTCGGCGGTCTGGTGGCCGTCGAGCGCGGCGTACAGGTGGATGCCCTTGGACCCGCTCGTGACGGGCAGGGGGTTCAGGCCCATGCCGCGCAGCACGTCGCGGGCCAGGCGTGCGACCTCGGCGCACTCGGGCAGGCCTGCCCCCTCGCCCGGGTCGAGGTCGAGGACCAGCCGGTCGGGGTTCTTCTGGACGCCGGTCCGCCCGAACTGCCACTGCGGCACGTGGATCTCCAGGGCGGCGACCTGCCCGAGCCACGTGAGCGTCGCGAGGTCGTTGACGAGCGGGTACTCGTTCGCGTGGTCCTTGTGCTGGATCGTGCGACGCCGGACCCACGTGGGCGTGCCGGCGTCGAGGTTCTTCTGGAAGAACACGGGCCCCTCGACGCCGCCCGGCCAGCGCTTGCGCGTGGCCGGGCGGTTCGAGGCGTGGGGGAGCAGGACGTCCGCGACCGCGGCGAGGTAGGCCAGGACCTCCCCCTTGGTCGTGCCCGTGGCCGGGTACAGGACCTTGTCCAGGTTGGTGAGCTTGAGGCGGTGACCGCCGACGCTCACGGTCTGCGCCGCCGTCGAGGAGGCCATGGGTCCATGGTTGCCCGGGGTGGGTGGTTGCGCTCGGTGGGTGAGGCGGGGGCTCGTGGCCGGGCGACTCGTCGAGCGTGCAGTTCGGGCTGTTCTCCGGTTCGCTGGACCGCCCGAACTGCACACTCGGCGACGGACGCAGGTAACCCAGGCAGCGTGGGCGGAGGGCGGTGAGAGCACGGGGGCCAGGGCCACCCGGTAGTAGGACGTGCAGTTGTGCAATCTTTGCAGTCGTGCATACAGTGCAGTCATGCAGACCGCTCCGACGTCCCTCCGCGAACGCAAGCGCGCCGAGACCTGGCTCACGATCCACCAGGCGGCCGCCGCACTGGTCCGTGAGAAGGGGCTCCACCACGCGACCGTCGAGGAGATCGCCGCCGCGGCGGGAGTCTCGCCACGGACCTTCTTCAACTACTTCACGACCAAGGAGGAGGCGATCCTGGGGCTCGTGCCCCCGACCGTCTCCGACGAGGCGCTCGCGGCCTTCCGTGCCGAGACCGAGGGACCCGCGTTCGAGCGGGTCGTGCGGTTCCTGCTCTCGATCCTGCGCTCGACGCTCCACCCCGGCGTCCCCTTCGCCGAGCGCAAGGCGCTCGTGCGGGAGCACCCCGAGCTGCGCAAGCACGCCATGGGCTACGTCTCCCAGGTCGAGGGGCTGGTCAACGACCTGCTGTCCGACCGGGCCGAGGACGGGACGGGGTTCAGCGAGCTCGCGTCGCTGGGTCTGCCCGACAGCCCCGACACCGCGCGAGCGCTCCTCATGCTCGCCGGCACCATCATGCGCTTCGCGTACTCGCGCAACCCCGGCACCGCCCTGAGCGACGCCGACGCCGAGGCCGACATCAGCGAAGCGATCACCATCTTCCGAGAGGTCTTCGAGGCCACGCTATGACCACCACCCCCCGAGCCGGCCGCACGCCGGCACCCACCCGGGGCGCGACGACCACCCGAGGTGCCGCGCCCACCCAGCCCCCGGCCGACGCCCCTGACGCCCCGGCAGCGACGCAGAAGGACCGCGGGATCGTCCTGCTCTTCCTAGGCCTCATGGTCACGATGCTGCTCGCGTCCCTCAACCAGACCGTGCTGTCGAGCGCGCTGCCCACCATCGTGGGCGAGCTCGACGGCGTCGAGCACATGAGCTGGGTCATCACGGCCTTCATCCTCGCCTCGACCATCACCATGCCGATCTACGGCAAGGTCTCCGACGTCCTGGGGCGCAAACCCCTGCTGCTGACCGCGATCCTGCTCTTCATGGCGGGCTCGGTCGTCGGCGCCGTCGCGGGCGACATGAACCTGCTCATCGTGGGCCGCACGGTCCAGGGCCTCGGTGGTGGCGGGCTCATGATCCTGTCGCAGGCCGCGATCGCCGACGTCATCCCCGCCCGCGAGCGCGGCAAGTACATGGGGATCATGGGGGCCGTCTTCGCGGTCTCCTCGGTGGCGGGGCCGCTGCTCGGCGGCTGGTTCACCGAGGGCCCTGGCTGGCGCTGGGTCTTCTGGATCAACATCCCGCTGGGCGTCGTCGCGGCGCTCGCCGCGATCTTCCTCCTGCACCTGCCCAAGAAGGCGCGCAGCACCGAGCGTGTCCGCCACGACTACCTCGGCATGGCCCTCATGGCCGTCGCGACCACGGCGCTCGTCCTGGTCGGGACGTGGGGCGGCTCGCAGTACGCGTGGGGCTCGGCGACGATCCTCGGCCTGATCGCCCTCGCGGTCGTGGCGGCCGTCGCGTTCGTGCTCGTCGAGAAGCGTGCCGACGAGCCGATCATCCCGTTGCACCTGTTCGCCGACCGCAACTTCACGGTCACGACCGTCGCGGCCCTCGCGACGGGCATCGCGATGTTCGGAGCGATCGGCTACATGCCGACCTACCTGCAGATGGCGACCGGGGCCAGCGCGACCGTCGCGGGCCTGCTCATGATCCCCATGATGGGTTCGCTGCTCGTCACCTCCGTCATCACGGGGCAGATGGTCTCGCGCACCGGGAAGTACAAGGTCACGCCGATCGTCGGGTCGCTGGTCCTGGGCGTGGGCCTGGCGCTGCTGTCGACCGTCGAGGCGGACACCGCGACGCCCATGATCTGCGTGTTCCTCGCGGTGATCGGCATCGGCCTGGGCGGGAGCATGCAGATCCTCACGCTCATCGTGCAGAACTCGTTCCCGCTGCGCGAGGTCGGGACCGCGACCGCCGCCAACAACTACTTCCGCCAGGTCGGGGCGACCCTCGGCTCGGCCGTGGTCGGCAGCGTCTTCATCGCTCGCCTGACCACGCTCCTCGCGGAGAAGTTCCCGCAGGGCACGGGGTCGGCGGGCGGGACGGGCTCGCTCACCCCGGACCTGGTCCAGTCCCTGCCCGACGGCGTGCGCGCCCTCGTGATCGAGTCCTACAACGAGGCGCTGGTACCGCTCTTCCTCTACATGGTGCCGCTCGCGATCATCGCGGCGATCGCCCTGTGCTTCGTCCACGAGAAGCCGCTCGCGACCTCCGTCGAGCACGAGATCGCCGCGGAGTCGCTGGCCGAGGGTCAGCTCCTGGTGACGGACGCCGACACCGACGCCGGCACCGACGCCCACGCTGACGAGGCGAGCGACGCCGTCGGGCGGGGGGAGAGCGTGAGCGCCGGGGCGCGCCCCGAGCGGTAGCACTCCCGCTGGACGCGACGACGGGTCGCCCGACCTCGTGTCGGG